>CAZJUA010000023.1:0-4939 GCA_964549045.1 uncultured bacterium
GGCACCGTGATCTACGTCGGCAAGGCGATCGACCTGCGCTCGCGGGTGCGCTCGTACTTCGGGCGCCACGCGGGCGACAAGGCGCGGCTGATCACCCGCGACGCGGAGCGGGTCGAGTACATCGTCACGGAGAACGAGGTCGAGGCGCTCATCCTCGAGGCGAACCTCATCAAGCGCTACAAGCCGCACTACAACGTGCTCCTCAAGGACGACAAGTCGTACCCCTTCCTCAAGCTCACGAACGAGCCCTTCCCGCGGCTGGAGTTCACGCGTCGGGTGCTCAAGGATGGCGCGCAGTACTTCGGGCCGTACCCCAACCCTGGGGTGGTGCGGCGCGTGCAGGAGCTCGTCGGCGCGGTCTTCCCCCTGCGGCAGAACAGCGGCTCGCCGATGCAGATGCGCAAGAAGCCCTGTCTGCGGCACCACATGGGCCGCTGCCCGGCGCCCTGCGTCGGCGCCGCCGACCCCGACGCCTACGCGGCGGTGGTGCGGCAGGGGCGCACCTTCCTCGAGGGCCGCGTCGAGGACACGCTCGTGATGCTCGAGACCGAGATGCGGGCCGCGGCGGGCCGCCTGGACTTCGAGTTGGCGCGCACCTACCGCGACCGGCTCGAGGCCCTGAAGCGGCTGTCGGGGTACGAGTCGAGCGTCGTGTCGTCCGGCGGGGAGGACCTCGACTTCCTCGGCGTCGCCCAGGCGGGGGACTTCGCCATGGTGCAGCTCTTCCAGATGCGCCGCGGCCGGGTGGTGGGGCGCGACAAGCGCTTCCTGACGCGCGCGTCCCGCGCCACCGTGGCCGAGCTGCTCGAGCCCTTCCTGGCGGAGTACTACGGCATGGCGACGCACGTGCCCCCGCTGCTGCTGCTGCCGGAGAGCGAGCTCGACGTGGGCATCTGGTCCGCCTTCCTCGCGGGCCGCGCCGGCCGCAAGGTCGAGTTGCGCACCCCGCGCCGCGGCGACAAGGTCGCCCTGATCGGCATGGCCGAGCGCAACGCCCGCACCGGGCTCGAGGCGGAGCTGGCGCTGCTGGAGAAGCGCGGGGAGGCGCCCGGCGTGCGCGAGCTGCAGACGGCGCTCGGCCTCCCCACGCCCCCCTGGCGGCTCGAGGGCTTCGACGTCTCCAACCTCATGGGCACGCACACCGTCGCGAGCCTCGTCGTGTTCGAGGGCGGCCGCGCCAAGAAGAGCGAGTACCGGCGGCTGCGCATCCGCGGGCTCGACCGGCCCGACGACTTCGCCTCCATGCATCAGGCCGTCCTGCGGCGCTTCACCGGTCGCCTCGCCGACAGCCTGCCGCCGCCGGACCTGCTGCTGATCGACGGCGGCAAGGGGCAACTCTCGGCGGCCAAACGCGCGCTGCGGGAGGCGGGCGTCGACGTCCCCCTCGTCGGCCTGGCCAAGCGCGTCGAGACGATCGTCACCGAGGACGGCCGCGAGCTGCTGCTGCCCAACGCCCACCCTGCGCTACGGCTCCTGATCCACGCGCGCGACGAGGCGCACCGAACGGCGGTGGGCTACAACCGGCAGCGCCGCGGCCACGCGATGACGCGCTCGCTGCTCGACGACGTGCCTGGCGTCGGCCCCAAGCGGCGGGACGCGTTGCTCGCACACTTCTCGTCCGTCGACCAGCTGCGCGATGCGTCGGTCGAGGCCCTCGCGGCGGTGCCCGGCGTCGGCCGGTCCGCGGCGATGGCCGTCAAGTCGTACTTCGATCCGGCGGCGCTCGACGCGCTCGAGGGCGAGGAGCCGGCCGCCTAGCCGTTCAACTATCCGGTTGCATCCGCGGCGGCCGCCGAGATCCCCGCTGGCGCGCCGGGCGATGCGCGCGCCGACCCGGCCTGGGCGGTCGCCGCGGCGGGTCCGGGACGCGCCGCGCGCCGCTCGAACCAGGCGGAGCGCGCGAGCGTCATGTGCACGTCGACGCGGCCGCGCTGACCCGTCTGGCGCTGCCGCTCGACGAAGCCCACCTTGCGGAAGGCGGCCTGGGCGCGCTCGTTGTCGCCGAACGTGTGCAGTCGGACGCGCTCCAGCCCCAGCCGCTCGAACGCGTACGCGAGCAGCGCCCGCATCGCTTCGCCGCCGTAGCCGCGACTCCAGTGGCTGCGTTCGCCGATGATGATGCCGAGCGTCGCCTCGCTGCCCCGCAGGTCGTAGAGCTCGACCGTGCCGATGTAAGCCGCGTGCTCGTCGAAGATGCCGAAGGTGCGCCGGTCGTGGCGGGCGGCGTCGGCGCGCAGCATCCGCCGCAGCAGCCACAGCGGCAGGCGCGACGGCGGCGTGCCGTTGAGGTGCGCGATCTCCGGGTCGCGGAAGTGGGCGTGCAGGCGGCGCCATGCGTGGCGGTCGAGGTCGGCGATCGGCCGCAGTTCGACCCGGCCCCAGGTGAGCCTGGGCGGCGGATGGACGATCCCGACCGACGTGGCCGTCATGGCGACCAGTGTACGCTGCCGTGCGGGTCCACCCTGGAGGTCATCGAACGCATGCAGAACGATCCCGTCAGCGCCTACGCAGAACCGTTCGGCCGCCTGCGCGACGCCGTGGCACAGGTGATCCTCGGTCAGCGGACGCTGGTCGAGGACCTGCTGGTGGCCGCGCTGGCGCGCGGCCACGTGCTCGTGGAGGGCGCTCCCGGCCTGGGCAAGACACGCCTGGTGCGCGCCTTTGCCGACGCCACCGCGCTCACCTTCGGCCGCGTCCAGTTCACGCCCGACCTCATGCCCGCCGACGTCACGGGCAGCACCGTCTTCGTCGAGGAAGCGCGCGAGCGCCGCTTCGAGTTCCAGGCCGGCCCAGTCTTCCACAACGTCCTGCTCGCCGACGAGATCAACCGCGCCACCCCCAAGACGCAGTCGGCGCTGCTCGAGGCGATGCAGGAACGGGGCGTGACGGTCGCCGGCGTGCGGCACGAGCTCCCCGACCCGTTCGTGGTGCTGGCCACGCAGAACCCGATCGAGATGGAGGGCACCTACCCGCTGCCCGAGGCGCAGCTCGACCGCTTCCTGTTCAAGGTGCTGGTGCCGCGGCCCGACGCCGACACGCTCCGGCAGGTGCTCGTCGCCACCACGGGGGAGGAGGCCGAGCCGCCGCGCGACGTGGTGTCGCGCGAGACCTTCCTCGACATGCAGGCCACGCTGCGCGCCGTGCCGGTCGCCGGCAGCGCGCTCGATTGGGTCGTGAAGCTGGTCGAGGCGACGCACGAGCACCCGATGGTGCGCCTCGGTGCCAGCCCGCGCGGCGCGCAGGCGATGGTGCTGGCGGCCAAGGGTTACGCGCTGGCGGCCGGGCGACCGCACGTCGAGTTCGAGGACCTGCGGCGCGCCGCCTTGCCGTCGCTGCGGCACCGGCTGCTGCTGTCGTTCGAGGCCGAGGTCGAGGGCGTCGACCCGGACCAGGTCGTCGCCGAGGCCGTGGAGAGCGTCGATCCGGGCACGCGGCGGGGCCGCGGCTGACGTCACCGGTGACGCGCGTGCCCCAAGCCCCGCTCGCCCGGGCGCGGCCATGATCAGCGCCGCCGGGCGCCGAGCCCTGGACCGCTACGCGCTCGCGGCGCGCGAGATGAGCGCGGCCAGCGGCGACCGCAGCGCCCGCGAGACCGGCAGCTCCGTCGAGTTCCAGGACTTCCGCTCCTACCAACCGGGCGACGAACTGCGCGCCGTGGACTGGCGCGTCTACGCGCGGAGCCGGCGGCTGGTGACGCGCCTCTATCGTGCGGAGCGGACGATCGACGTCCACGTGGTGCTCGACGTCAGTCCCAGCATGGGTCTGGCCGGGAAGCTCGACTACGCCAGGATCGTCGCCGAGCTCGTCAGCTACGTCGGGCAGCGCGATGCCATCACCCGCGTGCACACGACGGCCGGCGCCGCGAGCCCCATCGCGCAGGGCCGGGTCGGCTTGGCGCGCGCGTGGGGGCTGTTGGAGGAGGCGGTGCCGGTGGCCGGGGGCCCGGGACCGGTGGAGGGCGTGCGCAACTTCGCCCTCGCCCTCCCCAAGGTGCGCGGCGCGGCCTTGGCGGTGGTGATCTCCGACCTGTTCGACCCCCAGCCGTGGCGACCGGCCCTCGTCGCGCTGCGGGCGCGCGGGCTCGATGCCGCGTTCCTGCAGGTCGTCTCGGACGACGACCTGCACCCCCCGGAGGGGCGCTTCGAGGTCGTCGACGTCGAGAGCGACGAGCGTCGGACGGTCGGCCCCGAGGAGGTGCGTGCCTACCGCGCCGCCGTGCAGGCCTTCCTTCGCCGGACCCGCTCCGCCCTCGCGCAGGCAGGGGTCAGCCACGTCCTCCTGCGGGTGCCCGCGAGCGTCGGCGGGGTGCCGCCGGCCGCGCCCCGCCGGCCCGCCGCCGGCGGCCGCCGGCCCGCCGGCGCCGCACTCGACCCGGAGCGCAACGCGCTGGCCGCCCTGCGCCGCGCGCGGGTGCTGGTGCCGCGGTGAGCGTCCCTGCGGGTGCCCCGGCGGGCGCGGGCCCGCGCGTGATCGGCCAGCGCCTGCCCAACGGCGAGATGATCCTGCGCGAGGTGGGGCGCGGCGCGTCCGCCCGGGTCTACCTCGTGTCCGATGGCGACTCGGTCGGGGCGCTGAAGCTGTTGCCGCCGGGGAGCGAGGCGCGCGCGGACCACGAGTTCCGCATCGCGGCCGGCTTCCGCCACCCGAACGTCGGGCGCGTCGATGCTCGCGTCGACGTCGCCGGTTGGCCCGGCGTGCGGATGCCGTTGGTCTTGGGGAGGCGCCTGCTGCTGCATGAGGCAACCGACCCGCGCGGTGCGCCGAGCCCGCGCGGTGCGCGGGCCCCGTTCCGCGGGCGCTACCTGGCCGCCTTCGCCCAGCTGCTCGCGGCCCTCGGCTACCTGCACGACCTCGGCGTGGTCCACCGCGACGTGAAGCCGGAGAACGTGCTGGTCGATCGGGCCGGCCGGGTCACGCTGATCGACTTCGACCTCGCGGT
>CAZJUA010000024.1:0-9699 GCA_964549045.1 uncultured bacterium
TACGACCCGCGCAGCCCCTACAGCGCCAGCAAGGCCGGCAGCGACCACCTCGCGCGCGCGTGGCACCACACCTTCGGGCTCCCCGTCGTCGTGACGAACTGCAGCAACAACTACGGCCCGCGGCAGCACCCGGAGAAGCTGATCCCGCACATGATCCTCCGCGCCCTCGCCGGCGAGAGCCTGCCGGTCTACGGCACCGGCGCCAACGTGCGCGACTGGCTGCACGTCGACGACCACGCCCGCGGCCTGGTCGACGCGGCGCTGGGCGCCGCCAGCGACGGCGCCCCAGGCGCGACCCCCGGCGCCACCTACCTCTTCGGCGGGAACGCCGAGCGCACCAACCTCCACGTCGTCCAGACCCTCTGCCGCCTGCTCGACGAACGCAGCCCGGGCGGCGCGCCGCACGAGCGGCTCGTCACCTACGTCACCGACCGGCCCGGCCACGACCACCGCTACGCGATCGACGCCAGCAGCGCCCGCGCGGGCCTCGGTTGGGCGCCCAGCCGCACCTTCGAGGAGGGCCTCGCCGAGACGGTCGACTGGTACCTGGAGAACCCCGACTGGTGCGCCGCGCGCGTCGGCGCCCACGGCCTCGGACGGCGCGGCACCGCCACCCCGGGGGCGAAGCGATGACGGGCGGGGCACGAGCGTCACGCCGCGGCATCGTCCTCGCCGGCGGCAGCGGCACCCGCCTCCACCCCGCCACGCGGGCGATCAGCAAGCAGCTGCTCCCCGTCTACGACAAGCCGATGGTCTACTACCCGCTGTCGGTGCTCATGCTCGCCGGCATCCGCGAGGTGCAGCTCATCAGCACGCCGCACGACCTGCCGCTCTTCCGACGCCTCCTCGGCGACGGCGATGACTGGGGCATGCGCCTCGACTTCGCCGAGCAGCCCTCGCCCGACGGCCTGGCGCAGGCGCTGATCATCGCCGAGGACTTCCTGGACGGCCGCCCGAGCGCGCTCGTCCTGGGCGACAACCTCTTCTTCGGCTACGGCTTCGGCGAGCGCCTGCAGCGCGCCGACGCCCGCGCCGAGGGCGCCACCGTGTTCGGCTACCGCGTGCAGGACCCGCAGCGTTACGGCGTGGTCGCCTACGGCGCCGACGGACGCGCCACCGACCTCGTCGAGAAGCCCCAGCGCCCGCCGAGCAACGTCGCCGTCACCGGCCTCTACTTCTACGACGCCCACGCGCCGGCCTACGCCCGCGCGCAGAAGCCCAGCCCCCGCGGCGAGCTCGAGATCACCGACCTCAACCGCCGCTACCTGCAGGAGGGCCGGCTCCACGTGGAGGAGCTCGGCCGCGGCTTCGCCTGGCTCGACACCGGCACCCACCAGAGCCTGCTGCAGGCCGCGTCCTTCGTCGAGACCGTCGAGCAGCGTCAGGGACTCAAGATCGGCGCGCCCGAGGAGATCGCCTGGCGCAACGGCTGGATCGACGACGACGCGCTGCGCGCGCTCGCCGAGCCGCTCGCCAAGACCGAGTACGGGCAGTACCTGCTGCGGCTGGTCGACGAGCGGGACTGAGCGCTTCTACGTTGTTTCTTTCCTGGCGAGGAGGCCCCATGAAGGGAACCGTCCAGCGCTGGGGAAACAGCCTCGCCATCCGTATCCCGCGGGCGTACGCCCGCGACCTGGCCGTCGAGGAGGGGAACGAGGTCGAGTTGCGCGTCGATGGCCCCTCGCTCGTCGTCACGCCATCGGCGACGCCGAGCCTGGACGCACTGCTGGCAGCGATCACGGAGGAGAACATCCACGCCGAGATCGACACCGGCCCCGGCGTGGGCCGCGAGGCCTGGTGAGCGGCACCATCGCCCCAGCTCGCGGCGACAGGCCACGGGCTACCCGTTCGAGGTGGCGTTGCCAGCCGGCTTCCCGGTGGACGGCGTCGTCCTCGCCGATCAGCTCAAGAGCGTGGACTGGCGTGCGCGCAGGCTCGCGTTGATCGCGCGGGCGCCCGACGAGGTGGTGCGGACCGTGGGTGACCTCGTGGCCCGGCTGCTCCCTTGACGCGTGTCGCGCTTCGGCCTCCGGCCCGCGGTCCTGCCATGAGATGGCACACTCACGAAGGCCGTGTACACGGTCTTCGTGTACACTGCGTTCGTGTAACCACGTAGGAGGTCGCATGCGAAACGTCACCTTCAGCGCAGACGAGCAGCTGATCGAGGCGGCCCGGAACCGGGCTCGCCGGGAGCGAACCACCCTCAACGACGAGTTCCGGCGTTGGCTCGAGGCGTACGCGCTGCGTGAGAACCAAGCCAAGAGAGCGATGGAGACCATCGCGGATCTCCAGGCGAACCTGAAGACCGGCGGTCGGCGGTTCACGCGCGACGAGATGAATGAGCGCTGACTTCCTCGACACGAACGTGTTCGTCTACCTCTTCGACGAGACGGACGCGCGAAAGCGCGAGATCGCCGGGGGCACCGTCACGCAGGCCATCGAGCGTGGAACAGGCGCCATCAGCTACCAGGTGGCGCAAGAGGTCCTGAACGTTCTCACGCTCAAGCTGAACGCTACGCCCACGGCCTCGCAACGCTTCCTCGAGGATGTCCTATCGCCCTTGTGGCGTCTCGGTCCGAGTCCCGAGCTCTTCGAGCGCGCCCTCGAGATCCGCGCGCGGTACGACTACGGCTGGTACGACGCGCTCGTCGTCGCGTCCGCCCTAGCCTGCGGCTGCGATCGCCTCCTCAGCGAGGACCTGCAGCACGACCAGCGCATCGGTCGCCTGCGCATCGTCAACCCCTTCGCTGCCGGTTGACCAGCCCGGCACGACGCGTCTCACGCAACGCGCCGCCGGATCGAGCGCGAACTCCTGCCGCGCTACGCGCTCACCAGGGGAACTTGACCCCGACGCGGATGCCCGGGAAGCCGAGGAAGCCCCCTGCCGGGATCCACAGCACTTCGCCGCGCAGCTCGCCGAAGAGCACGAGCTCCCCGAAGTCGTAGTCGACCCCGCCGATCACGGTGCCGGTGCCGCCGAACTCGACGGCGACCGAACCGCCGCCGCCAGCGCCCACCATGAAGATCCCGAGGCCAACGCCCGCGTACGGCGTCCAGCTCTTGGGCTCCTCGCCGACGAGACGCCAAAGGGCATCGGCGCCCACCGTGGCGCCGAAGACGCCGCCGCCGTCGGCGAAGAGCGCCGCGCCGCCGAGGTTGACGCGCAGGTCGACCGCCGGCGCGATCAGGTCCTCGAAGCCGACATGGCCCGACACGAGCACGATCGGTAGGCCTGCCGAGACGCCCACGTACGACTGCGCCGAGGCCACACCGCCCAAGAGAACGACCGCCACCAGGATGCCGCGCCACCAGGTACCCATGGGCACCTCCTTCGGTGCCGACATTGTAGCGAACCGAGGACCGGTTCGGCCCGCGACCGCCCGGAGGCGCCAGCGGCGCCCGTCGGCGTCGTGCGGCGGCCGGCGGCGCCACCGCCGCACGGCGTCAGGCGCCGCCCACCACCTCGGCGGCGCGCCGCACGACCGCGTCGCGCAGCCGGCCCGCCGCGCCCTCCGCGTCGGCCTCGACGTACACGCGCATCTCCGGCGCGTTGCCCGACGCCCGCAGGTGCACCACCTCGCCGTTGGCGAGCGTCATGCGCACGCCATCCGTGCGGTCGACGCCCGCCACCGGCGCGGGGAGCCAGGCGGCCGCAGCGGCAGGCAGCGCGGCGACCAGCGCCGCGACCCGCTCCCGGTCGACCCCCTGCAACCGCCCCGACGCCGTGAAACGCGGCGGCAGGTCCGACCGCAGGGCCGACAACGCCACACCGCGCGCCGCCGCCTCGCAGAGCAGCGCGACGATCGGCAGCGCCGCATCGCGCGTCGGCAGCGGCGCCAACGTCACGCCGTCGCGCGTGACCGCATCGTGCAGCAAGAAGCCACCGTTCGCCTCGTACCCCGCCACCGGCCCGCCGTCCGACCCCGCCAGCGCCCGCATCGCCTCGATCACGTGCGGCGAACCGATGCGGGTGCGCACCACCGCGTCGAACCAGCCGGCCCGCTCCGCCACCGTGCTCGAGCTCACCGGCGTCACCAACCGCCGCACCCCGAGCCAACGGGCGGTCAGCGGGCCGAGCAGGTCGCCGGCGACGAAGCGGCCGCGCTCGTCGCACACCCACGGGCGGTCACCGTCCCCGTCGGTCGACACGACCGCGTCAAGACCGTGCTCCACGCACCACCGAGCCGCCAACGCCTCGTCGTCGGCGCTGACCGCCTCGGTGTCGACCGGCACGAAGGCGTCGCTACGGCCGACGGGGATCACCTCGGCGCCGAGGCGCGCGAGCAGCGCGACGAGCAAGTCACGCCCCACCGCGCTGTGCTGGTAGACGCCGACGCGCCGGCCGCGCAGCGCGCGCTGCGACACCAGCGCCCGGTAGCGCATCATGTACGCCCGCTCCACGTCGCGATCGAAGGCGTCGGGCGCCAGGCCAGCGCGCCAGCGCGCCAGCGCGACCGCCAGCGCCGGTGCGCCCATGCGGACCGCGTCCGCTTCGACGGCGCCGATGCCGACCTCGTCGCGCTTCAGGACCTCCCCGTCGGGCAGGTAGAACTTCACGCCGTTGCGGTCGAAAGGGATGTGCGATCCGGTGACCATCACCGCCGGCAGCGCGCGCTCGAGCGCGGCCAACGCCAGCGCCGGCGTCGGCACCGGCCCCGCCACCACCACCCGCAGGCCCTCGGCCTCCAGGCCCACCGCCACCGCGGCAGCGATCGCCGGGCTGCTCGGCCGCAGGTCCCAGCCGAGCAAGCACGCATCGGCGCCCACCCCGCAAGCGCGCAGGTGGCGCACGAACGCGCGGGCATAGGCGACGACGACGTCGGGCGTGAGGTCCGTGACCAACGCGCGCACGCCGCTGGTCCCGAAGCCGACGGCCGGGAACGCATCTCGGAGGGTCATGCGGCCATGGTCGCACGGCTCGGGTCGGCGGGCCGTCACGCACCCGCCCAGACCCCCGCCCCGCGGTATCCTCCCCCATGCCCGAGCAACCGTTCGCCGCCGTCATCATGGCCGGCGGCCAAGGCACGCGCTTCTGGCCGCTGTCGACCGCCGACCGACCCAAACAGTTCCTCGACCTCGAACGCACCGGCCGCACCCTGCTGCAGGCGACCTACGACCGGCTGCTGCCCCTGACCGGCGGACCCGCGGGGGTCTACGTCGCCACCGCGGCGCGCTACCGCGACCTGGTGCGCACGCAGCTGCCCGACGTGCCGGAGGACCAGGTGCTGGTCGAACCGAGCCCGCGCGACAGCGGCCCGGCCATCGCGCTCGCCAGCCTGACGATCCACCGGCGCACCGGCGGCGCCACCCTCGGCTTCTTCAGCAGCGACCACCGCATCCCCGGTGTCGACGCCTTCCACGCCGCGGTGCGGCAGGCGACCGAGCTCGCCGAGTCCGAACGCGGCCTGGTGACCCTCGGCATCGCACCCACCCACCCCGCCACCGCCTACGGCTACATCGAGCGCGGCGAGGCCGTCGGACCCGGCTACCGCGTCGCGCGCTTCGTCGAGAAGCCCAACGCCGACCGCGCCCGGCAGTACCTCGAGGCCGGCGGCTTCGACTGGAACGCCGGCATCTTCGTGTGGCGCTCCGACGTCATCCTCGAAGAACTCGCCGAGCACGCGCCCGACATCGCCGGGCCGCTGCTCGCCACCGCCGACGACGCGCTCGACGACGTCTTCCCGACGCTGCCGCGCCGCAGCATCGACTACGCCGTGATGGAGCACACGCGCCGCGCCTTCGTGGTACCCGTCGACTGCGGCTGGGACGACATCGGCGACTGGGTCGCACTCGAACGCCTGCTCGCGCGCGACGCCGACGCCAACACGATCGTCGGCACCCACGTCGGCCTCGAGACCAGCGGCAACGTCATCTACACCGCCGGACCCGACGACGTCGTGGTCACCGTCGGCGTGCACGACCTGGTGGTCGTCAAGGACGGCGACACCGTGCTGCTCGTCGCCAAGGACCGCATCGCCGACCTCAAGCGGGTGCTCGGGGACGAGCGCCTGGCCGAGCTGGTGGGCTGAGCGAGCCCGCTGCTACGCTGGGCCCCGACGATGATCCACGCCCTGGACCTCCACCACGCCGACGTCCCCGAGGCGATCGCGAGCTACCTACTCGACCTCGGCGGCGGCGCGTTCGCGCTCGTCGACCCCGGCCCCGGCAGCACGCTGCCGCGCCTCGAGGCGGGCATCGCCGCGGCCGGCTTCGAGCTCGCAGGCCTGACGCACGTGCTGGTGAGCCACGTCCACCTCGACCACGCCGGCGCCGCCGGCACGCTGGCGCAACGGACGGGCGCCACCATCGCCTGCCACCCGCGAGCCGCGCCCCACCTGGCGGACCCCACGCGGCTGATGGCCAGCGCCCGACGGGTGTACGGCGCGCGCCTCGACGAGCTCTGGGGACCCATGGAGGCCGTGCCCCAGGGCCTTCTGCGCGTCCTCGAGGACGGCGACGACCTCGACCTCGGGCCGCACCGCGTCCGCACCATCGCCGCCCCCGGCCACGCCAACCACCAGCACGCCTACCTGCTCGACGACGGCCACCTCTTCCCCGGCGACGCCGCCGCCATCCGCCTGCCCGGCCAGCGCGCGATCATGCCCGCCACCGCCCCGCCCGAGATCGACCTCGAGGCTTGGGGACGCACCCTCGACGCGCTCGAGGCCGCGGCGCCCACGCGCCTCCTCATGCCCCACTTCGGACCCAAGAACGACGTCGCCGACCACCTCGCGCGCCTGCGCGCCGCGCTGCCCGCCTGGGCGCAGGTGATCCGCGAGGGGCTCGCGCTCGGCGAGCACGACCGCGCCCTCGCCGACCGGCTCGAGGCGTACCTGCGCGCCGAGCTCGCCGCGGAGAGTGTACAGGCGGAAGGCGCCGACCGCGCCGTCCGCGCGGCGGGGCCGATGATGTGCGTGATGGGGCTGCGGCGGGCGTTGGGGCAGGGCTGAGCCGCCGGGCGCCGGCCGACACACGCTTGCCGAACGGAACCATCCCGGGCTCCGACGGGTCATGATGACCCCCATGAAGCGCGCCCTCATCACCGGCATCACCGGGCAAGACGGCAGCTACCTCGCCGAGCACCTGCTGGGGCTGGGGTAAGAGGTCCACGGCCTCATCCGCCGCGCCAGCACCTTCAACACCGACCGCATCCACCACCTCTACGTCGACCCCCACCAACAAGGCGCCCGCCTCTTCCTGCACTACGCCGACCTCAGCGACGGCACCGGCCTCCGCCGCGTCCTCGAGCGGGTCCTGCCCCACGAGGGCTACAACCTCGGCAACCTCGACAGCCAACGGGACTGGGGCCACGCCGAGGACTACGTCCGCGCCATGCACCTCATGCTCCAGCAGGACGAACCCGACGACTACGTCATCGCCACCGGCCACAGCTACACGGCGCGCAACAAGCTCGGCTGGGAACCGCGCGTCGGCATCGACGAACTCGTGCGCCGCATGGTGGCGCACGACCTCGAGCTCGCCCGGCAGGAACGCACCCTGCGCGAAGCGGGGCACACGGTGGCGGCGCGGGGGATGGCGGGGGCCTGAATCCCGGACGCATAATCGCATATCGCTGGATCTGGCGATTCGTAAGCGGAGTTCCATGCCCGTAAGCGTTTCTACATGGATCGCACCCCTCCGCATGGGCGCCGGGCATCGAGGTGAGGTGTGTTGTATTCCTACGGCAGTCGTCGACAACTGCCGTAGTATCGCAACACGGTGAGCGCTCAAACCGATCGAGTCCTCGATCTCATCGACCGCCAGGGGCTCGTCCGCGCGCGCGACGTACAGCACGCCGGCATCCCGACCGTGGTCCTGACGCGCCTCGTCCGCGCCGGCACGATCGAGCGCGTGGCTCGAGGCCTCTACGCCAGGGCGTCTGCACCCATCAGCGAGCACGTCAGCCTCACCGAAGTCGCCAAGCTCGCGCCGAGAGGCGTCATCTGCCTCCTTTCCGCGCTCACCTTCCACGGCCTCGGTACCCAGAACCCCCACCGCGTGTGGCTGGCACTGCCCCACAAGGCCAAGCCTCCGATGAGCGTCACGGTTCGGCTCGCGGTGGTCCGGATGCACTCACAGGCGCTTGAGGCAGGGGTCGTGACGCACGCCGTCGACGGCACACCGGTCCCCGTCTTCGACCCGAGCAAGACGATCGCCGACCTTTTCAAGTACCGCACCCGGGTCGGCCTCGACGTCGCCCTGGAGGCGCTGCGGGCCTACTGGGCGAGCGATTACCGGGACCAGGGAGCGCTACGCCGCTACGCCCAGATCGATGGTGTCGAGAAGGTCATGCAGCCGTACCTCGAAGCCGTGGCCGCGTGAAGGAGCGCACCCACCACGCGCGATGCTACTGACCGACCACCTGGCGCCCGGCGTCGCCGCCGACCTCGAAGCGAAGGGCATCGCGTACGTCGACGCAGCCGGCAACGCCTACCTGAACGGTCCCGCGGCGTACGTGCTGACCCGCGGCCAGCGACCCGAGCGGCCCGCGGCACGCACCGGCCTCACCGCCACCGACCTCAAGCTCGTGTTCGCGATCCTCTGCCGCCCCGAGATCCTCCACGAGCCCCTGCGGCACATCGCCACGACCACCGGCATCTCACTCGGCAAGGTCAGCACGACGCTTCGGCGCCTCGGCGACCTCGACCACATCCGTGAGATCGGGCGCCAGCGGGTGCTGCACGATCCGCCACGCCTGCTCCATCGGTGGGAGGTCGGCTACCTGGAAGCGGTCCGGCCTCGGCTCAACCCCACGACCTGGCGCCGGCCGAACCACACGAGCCTCGACGAGGCCTCTCGGAGCGCGCTCGCGCTGCCGGACGTCCTGATCGGCAGGGAGTTCGCCGCAGACGCGCTCACGCGGTTCCTGAAGCCCGGCAGCCTGACCCTCCACGTGCCGCCGGCCGAAGCCAAGAGCACGGCCGTCGAGCTGAGGCTGCGCCCGGGTGGCGCGGTACAACCAGAGGTGATCCTGGTCGATCGCTTCCTACCAGCGCTAGACCAAGCCGAAGCAGATTCGCAACCCCACGGCTCCAAGACGCCGCTGGCGCACCCGATCCTGGCCCGCGCGGAGCTGCTGGCGCTCGGGAGCGATCGCCTGCGCGAGGTGGCCGATCGCCTGCGTGACAAGGTGATCCTCCAAAGGTTGCACCGTGACGCCTGAAATCAGCGAGGCGATCGCCGACCTGCAGTCGATCTTCGAATCAACGGGGCACAGCCTCGTGCTGATCGGCGCTTTCGCCCGCGAGGTCACGTTGGATCGGGCGATCGGCCAAGGTTCCCATCGCGCCACCCGCGACGTCGACGCGGCCGTGCGTGTGGCGGGCTGCCACGTCCTACCGGCACTGATCCGCGAACATCCGGGTGCGCCGTCAACTCAACCCAACTCATCGCCCGCGTGCGCGAGCATCGTACGCACGAACCGCCCGCTGGGCCGCCTCACGCCGCCCGCCAGTAGGCAAGTCCCCGAATACGGCGAGTAGCTCGCGGGCCTCACGTAGCTGCACCGTCACGAACGCGGCGTCTTCGACGTCGACTGGCCGCCTGAGCTTGTAGTCCGCGCGCTGGCGGGCCGACTTGAGGTCCAGGAACCTCTGCCCAATCGAGCTGATCACCGGATCATCGCTCGTCTGGAACCGATTGCCGATCTCGTCGTGGCTATGCGCCGGTGATGCTCCTAGCTGCCTCGACGCCATCGTT
>CAZJUA010000025.1:0-2422 GCA_964549045.1 uncultured bacterium
GCGGCCCGGCACGCCGGGGAAATCGGCGAGACGATCCAACGCGGTCTCCCACGGTACGCCGAGGCGGTGGGCGGCCGCGAGCGCGGCGAGGGCGTTGGCGACGTTGAAACGACCGATCATCGGCAGCCACGCACTGCGGCGACCGTCGCGGGTGACGACGTCGAAGCTCAGCCCCTCGGCCGACGCGACGACGTTCTCCGCCCGCAGGTCGGCGGCGCCGTCGACCGCGTAGCTGGTGACGCGACCGACGGCGGCGGCCGCGAACGCCGGGAAATGGGCGTCGTCGCGGTTGAGCACCGCGCCCGCGGCCTGCCGGACGAGGCCGGCCTTCGCATCGCGGTAGGCCTCGAGGCTGCCGTGGTGGTCGAGGTGCTCCGGCGTGAGGTTGGTCCACGCCATGAGGTCGAAGTCGACGTGCGCGAGGCGCTGCAGCGAGGCCGCGTGGGAGCTCGCCTCGACGACGGCCCAGCGCACGCCGGCGGCGCGGGCGGCCGCCAGGTGCGCGTGTACCTCGGTCGCCTCCGGGGTGGTGAAGTGCTGCTCGGGCGGTTGCCCTGCGGCGCCGATCCGCTCCATGGCGGTCGATAGCAGCGATGCTCGCGGCCGCTCCTCGTCGCCCTGCAGCAGGTGGTGCAGCAGGTTGGCGGTGGTCGTCTTGCCGTCGGTACCGGTGACGCCGCAGACGACCAGGTCGTGGCTCGGGTGGCCGTGGAAGGTGGCGGCCAGCGCGGAGGTCGCGAGCCGGTCGTCGTCCACGCGAACGTAGGGCACGCCGAGTCCGGGCACGCCGTCGCGCGTCCCCACCACGCACGCCGCGCCGCGCGCGACGGCGTCGGCCAGGAAGTCGTGACCGTCGCGGCGCTGCCCGACCCGGGCGACGAACACGTTCCCGGCCCGGACGCGGGCGGCGTCCTGGGCGATGCCTGTGACCCGCACCTCGGGCAGGCCGCCGGCGTCGACCCCGGGGACCGAGGTCCCCAGGGCGTCGGCGAGCAGCTCGGCCAGGAGCACGGTCCGCTCTGGCGGCGTCGCCCCCGTCACCGGACCACCGGCGTCGCCAGGCCCTGGCGCTCGAGCAGGTCGAACACCGCGGCGCGGTCCGACGCGCTCGCCACCACGTCGAAGCGGTCGGCGTCGACCACCACGATCGGCGAAAGGTCGTAGGCCTCCACCCAGTCCTCGTACAGCCGGCCCAGGCGGATGAGGTAGTCGTCCTCGATGCGCTGCTCGAACGCGCGCCCGCGGGCGGCGATGTGCGCCCGCAGCGTCGGCAGCGAGGCCCGCAGGTAGACCAGCAGGTCCGGGGGGCGCAGGGCCCGTCGCACGGCGTCGTACATCGTGGCGTAGCTGGCGAAGTCGCGGGCGTCCATCACGCCGGCATCGTGCAGGGCCCGGGCGAAGACGTTCGCGTCCTCGTAGACCGTGCGGTCCTGGATGACGCGGTCGCCCGGGTTGACCTGGGCGAGGTGCTGGCGCAGTCGGGTCGCCAGGAAGAACATCTGCGAGTGGAAGGCGTAGCGCGGCATGTCGCTGTAGAAGTCCGTCAGGTACGGATTCTCGTCCACCGCCTCGTACACCGGCGTCAGATGGAAGCGCTCCGACGCGAGCCGCGTCAGGGTGGACTTGCCCGCGCCGATGTTGCCTGCGACCGCCACGTACACGCCGGACAATCTACCGCACCCGGCGTCCCGCGCCGCGCATGCTATCGTCCGGGCAGCCGATGGACGAGCAACCTCCGAGTTCCCCGCGACACCGCCTCAACCCGCTCCCGTTCCTTCTCCTGCCCCCGCTCGTGTGGGTCTTCAGCCGTGCGTTCGCGCAGGGCGACGAGCTGGCGGCCGGCGTCACCGGCGGTCAGGTGCTGATCCTGGCGGTCCTGCTGCTGCTGTCGGCCATGATGTCGGGTTCGGAGACCGCCCTCACGGCGCTCGGCGAGTGGAAGCTGCGCCAGCTGCGCGAGGACGGCAAGGACCCGCTCGGCCTGTTCGGCCTCCTGGAACGCAACCCGACCCGCTTCATCACGACCCTGCTCATCGGCAACAACCTCGTCAACATCGCGGCCACCGCCCTCGTGACGCAGATGAGCATCCAGCTCTCGCGGCAGGTGGGCTTCTCCGAGGCCGCCGCCGTGGGTTACGCGACGGGCATCATGACCGTCCTGGTGCTGATCTTCGGCGAGATCACGCCCAAGTCGATCGCGGTCCACCACCCGGTCGGCTTCGCGCGCCTGGCGATCCGGCCCGTCTACCTGCTGTCGGTGGTGCTCTTCCCGGTCGGCCGCGCGTTCGCCTGGTTCACCACCATGGTCCTGCGCGCCTTCCGCCTCGAGCCGAGCAACGACCCGCTGATCACCGAGAACGAGCTGCGGCTCATGCTCCGCTCGGCCGAGGAGTCCGGCGTGATCGAGGCCACCGAGCAGGAG
>CAZJUA010000026.1:0-11833 GCA_964549045.1 uncultured bacterium
GGGGCGGGGGGCCCCCCCCCCAAGGCCCGCCGCTCCCTAAAATCCCAGAAAACCGCCGGGGCCGCGCCCCTGCAAGCGACCGTCGAGCAAGAGCGCGGCGAGATCGGCGAGGTGGTCCTGAAGATGGACGACGTTCGCAAGTACTACGAGGTCGCGGCCTCAGCGCTGTTCTCGGGCGGCGACACGAAGGTGGTCAAGGCCAACGAGACGCTCAGCTTCGATGCCCGCGAGGGCGAGACGCTGGCTATCGTCGGCGAGTCGGGGTGCGGCAAGTCGGTCGCCGCCCGCTCGATCCTCCAACTCGTACAGGCGCCGGGGGTCGTGGAGTCGGGCGAGGTCTGGCTCGACCGCCCATCGGGCATGGTCGACCTGACCAAGCTCGATCCGTACGGCAAGGAACTGCGCTCGATCCGCGGCAACGAGATCGCGATGATCTTCCAGGAGCCGATGTCGGCCCTGTCGCCCGTCCACACGATCGGGAACCAGATCGTCGAGGCCATCCGGCTGCACCGGCGCATGACCGCCGCGGAGGCGACGCAGCGCGCGATCGAGCTGCTCGAACTGGTGCGCATGCCCGAACCCGCCGCCCGCCTGAACGCGTACACCTTCGAACTCTCGGGCGGCATGCGCCAACGCGCGATGATCGCCATGGCGCTCGCGTGCGATCCCGCGGTGCTCATCGCCGACGAGCCCACGACGGCGCTGGACGTGACCACGCAGGCGACGGTCCTCGACTTGCTCCGCGACCTCCAGCGGGAGAAGGGGATGGCGCTCGTGCTGATCACGCACGATCTGGGCGTGGTGGCCGAGATGGCCGACGACGTCGCCGTCATGTACCTCGGCCGCGTCGTCGAGTCCGGTCCCGTCCGCGAGGTCTTCGCGAACCCCGCGCACCCATACACCCGGGGCCTCATGGCGTCGGTCCCGCGGGTGGACCCCGAGCGCACCGCGATCCGCGCCGCCATCCCCGGATCGGTGCCCTCGGCGTCCGTGGTCGTGCGCGGTTGCGCGTTCGCCGAGCGCTGCACGCAGGCGATGGACGGCCTGTGCGATGCGCTGCCGCCCGTCGCCTCGACCGCCGGTCCGCGGCACCAGGTCCATTGCCACCTCCACGACCCGCGGCACGCCACGGCCGTGGCCACGAGCGACGCTCGGCCCGGCCTCGCGGCAGGCGGCAGGGCCCACGCGATCGACGCCGACGCGCCCTCGCCGCCCCGCGCCGCTCCCCGCGACGAGGCCGCGCTCGAGGTCCGCAACGTCGACGTGCACTACCCCATCCACGGCGGCTTCCTGCAGCGCCGCGTCGGCACGGCCGAGGCGGTCAACGACGTCACGCTCACGCTTCGGCGCGGCGAGACGGTCGGCCTGGTCGGCGAGTCGGGCAGCGGGAAGACGTCGCTGGCGCACGCCCTCGTACGCCTGCACCCGCCGACCCGTGGCTCCGTGACGCTGAACCTGGCGGACGGCCGCGCCATCGACGTGGCGTCCGCCGAGAGGGAGGCGCTGCGCGAGGTGCACCGGCACGTCCGGATGGTCTTCCAGGACCCGTACGGGTCGCTGGATCCGCGGCTCCCCGTGCGGGAGGTCATCGGCGAACCGATCGACCTGCTCACCGGGGCCAGCCGCTCCGACCGCGACGACCGCGTCCGCTACTTGTTGGACACCGTCGGGTTGTCCCCGCGCATCATGTCCCGCTACGTGCACGCCTTCAGCGGCGGGCAACGGCAGCGCATCGGCATCGCCCGTGCCCTGGCGACGGATCCCGAGGTGTTGATCGCGGACGAGCCAGTCTCGGCCCTGGACGTCTCCGTCCAGGCGCAGGTCCTCAACCTCCTCGAGCGGCTCCAGTCCGAACGGAACCTGACGATGCTGTTCGTCTCGCACGACCTCTCGGTCGTCTCCTCGCTGTGCGACCGGGTCGTGGTGCTCTACGCGGGCGAGGTCGTCGAGGAGGCGCTGGCGACCGAGGTGTACCGGCGGCCGAAGCACCCGTACACCGAGGCGCTGCTCGCGGCCATCCCGGTGCCCGACCCGACGGCGTGGACCGGCGCGCGGATCCACCTGCAGGGCGACGTGCCCGACCCCGCGAACCGCCCGCGCGGCTGCGCGTTCGCGGCCCGCTGCCGCTACGCGCGCGAGCGGTGCCGATCCGAGCGGCCCGTCGCGCGGTCCCTCGGGGACACGCGCGTGGCCTGCCACTTCGCGGACGAGCTCGAACTCACGGGCGTCCGGGGCTGAGGTGTCCCGATCGCGCTCTGCTCAGGCGTTCCGCCGGCGCCGCAGGAAGGCGGCCAGGCCGTGCACGTCGTCGGTGTTGATCAGGTCGACGCCCTCGTCGAGCAGCGTCCTCCACACGGCGTCGCGCTCCGGCCCGGGGGCGTCGGGGGTCTCCCAGAAGCGCAGGCGCTGCCCGGTCGAGCGGAGCGTGCCGACCTGGGCGCGGAGCCACGTCCGCTCGCCGTCCGGCATCTCCCCCCGGCCGCGCCACCGGAAGTGCGTCGGCCAGTGGTCGGACACGACGGGCATCAGCTGCGGGTCGGTCCGCACGCCGATGTCGCCGACGCGCCCGTCGAGCGCGGTCCGTCGGCCGGGCGTCCGTCGGAAACGGTCGTAGGCCGGCCGGTTGCCGGTCAGCACCAGTCGCACGGGGCGCTCATCCGCGGGGTTCGCCGGATCCGCGACGATGTCGTCGAACTCGCGCGCGAGGCGCTCGAGGGCGGCGTGCAGCGGCCGCGCCCGGGTCTTCGTGTCGACGAACAGCCACAGCGGTTCGCCCCTCGGGATCGCCCGGTCGCCGACCAGCGCCCGGAGCGGTTCGAGATACAGCCGGCGGAGCGTCCTACCGGGGCGCAGGTCCTGCGGATCGTGCGCCACGAGCGTGCGGCCGAAAAGATGCCAGACGTCCATCTCGATGAAGCGGAAGCCGAGCTCGAGCGACTCGTGCAGCGGACGCGCGCGCTCGTCGTCGCGGTGCGAGAAGGCGTTGAGGATCGGATCGTTCGAGGTCACGGGGGTCCCGTCTCCGCCGCGCGAGGGCGGTGCGCGCCCGCAGCCTAGACCCCGAACGTCATGGGTGGTTCTGGCCGTACGACCCCACCGCCGGGCCGTCGGCGCCGCGCGACGAACACGCCCTCGGGACCGTCGCGCACGCTAACGCCGCGCCACGAACACGTACTCGACACTGTCGTCCGTGAACGGCTCGCCCTCGAAGCCGCCGTACAGCGCCTCGAGCCGCAGCCCGGCGACGTCGATCAGGCCCAACCACTCGTTCTTCGTCGCCCACCACAGCGAGGTCGTCTCGCCGCCGTCGAGCACCAGGTCGATGCGGTTGTCGCCCACGACGAAGCGCACCGTGTGCGGCATGGGTTCTCCGAAGCGCCTGCCGTGGTCGCGCACCGCGATGCGGTGGTCGAACGCCATGGCGTTCCACGCGAAGCGCCCGCCCGGCCGCAGCGAGGCCGCCACCCGCTCGAACACCCGCCGCCGGTCCGCCCACGTGCGCAGGTGCAGCAGCGCCCGGAAGGGGCAGTAGACGAGCGCCGCCGGCTCGTCGAGCACGAGGTCCCGCATGTCGCCCTCGATGAGCGTCAGGCCGACGCCCGCCTCGGCCGCGTGCGCCCGCGCCTGCCGCAGCATCCCCGGTGACGCGTCCACGCCGATCACCCGCCGGCCGGTCGCCAGCGCCACCGGGATCGCGACGCGCCCCGTGCCCACGGCCAGCTCGACGATCGGGCCGTCGGCCTCGCGCGCCAGCCCGACGTAGAAGGGGACGTCGGCGGTCATGTCGGCCGCCCAGTCGTCGTAGCGATCGGAAGCGGCGTCGTACCAACTCATGAGGGCTTCATCGTAGGCGACGGAGCCCGCAGCCGGAGGGGGGTCCGCCACCGGCCCGTTCGCGGGTCAACGACCCAACACGACGTCGAGCCCGCTCAGCACCAGCGCGAGATCGCGGTCCGCGAGCCGGCCCACGCGCTCGTCGAGCGCACCGCGATCCAGTGCGATGATCTGCGAGACGTTGGCGACCGAGTCCTTCGGCAGTCCCGTCGCGGCGGCCTCCAGCAAGACGTTGCCCGGCGCCCTGGCCCAGCGCACGTTGCTCGTCAGTGGAACGCAGACGATCGTCGCGATGCGACTGCGGTTGAACGCGTCGCACTGGACGACGACCACCGGGCGCCGGTAGGCCGGTTCGGATCCGAAAGGCTCGCCCAGGTCGGCCCACCAAACCTCGCCTCGAGCGATCACCACTCGGTTCGCTCGATGGCCCGCCGACCGGCCCGCGCGACGAACGCGTCCGCCGCCGGCTCTCCCATACACACCTCGTCGAGCACCGCCGTGACATGGTCCGGCTCGTGCCGCGCCACGAACTCGCGCAGGGCCCGGCTGTAGAGCTGGCTCCGCGAGTGGCCGAGCCGCCGCGCCAGGCGCTCGGCGTCCTCGAACACGTCGTCGGGGATGGAGATCGCGGTCTTCATACCAGGAGTATAACCGACGAGCGTGTGGGTTCGCGGCGCGAACCCTGCTCCTGCCGAGGCGAACCCGGCGCATGCCTAGGCGAACTCAAGCGTCTTCCACCAACGCCCGCGTGAAGTAGCGGTACCCCTCGCCGTCCTCCTCGAAGTCGCGGTAGGGCTCGACGTAGGCGACCAGGGCGGGCTCGTTCGCCTTCGCCGCGCCCATGCCCACCAGCCGCACCCCCTGCTCACGCAAGCGCGCGCACAGCTGCCGCAGCGCCTCCGGCGCGACGCCGTGCCCGCGGGCGTCCGTCTCGCCGATCAGGACGTCGACGTCGACCAGGTCGCGCGGCAGGTCGGCCAGGCCGGCGTCCTCCAGCTCCTCGCGCGTCGGCACCTGCCAACACAGCACCCCCACGGGCCGGCCGTCCCACGCGACGACCGCAGCCGTCCCCGGCTCGCGCTCCACAAGATCCGCAAGCGCCGCGATCGGGTCGCCCCACCAGCGCCGCGCATCGGGCTCCTCCAACCACGCCGCGACGCGCGCGAGGTCGTGCTCGGCATCGAACGCGCGCAGCTCCACGGCCGGTCCCTCCGCGGGCGGGGGCGTCGGCGCGGAGAACGCCAGCACGTGCCCGTCCGGATCGAGGCAGTAGCCGACGTCGTCGCCCCAGTCGCGCGGCCGCACCGACGAGAGCTCGGTCGCCCCCGCCTCGAGCGCGCGCGCGAGGTACATGCTCGGCGACGCGACCTGCAGGTACGTCTCAGCCCGCGGCCAGGACCGCCCCAGCGCCGGGTCGGGCAGGGTCGGCAGCAGCCGCCGGATGCTCGCCTCCGGCATCAACCCCAGCACGCCGCCGCCAGGCACCGCGAACTCGGTCATCCCCGGCGTGTGGAGCCGCGGCGCCACCCCGAGCGCGGCCTCGTAGAACGAACGGGCGCGCTCCTGATCGCGGACGTAGAGGATCAGATGGGCGCCCGTGGGCCGAGGCGAACTGGCGTCCGGAGACCACGTGAAGGCTGGCCGCGAAGCGGCGGTCGTCGTCATCCCAGCGTCGTCCGCGCGAGAGGCGCGTCGCTCTTCCGCCACGAGCGCCACCCGAAGGTCGGCGCACAGCGCCTCGATCGCCTCCGGGCCGCCACGCGGCGCTGCCGGCCACTCGTCCACGCACACGCCCCAGAACTCGCGCGGGGCGCCCGGGTAGCGCGGCACGACGTGCACGTGCAGGTGCGGCACGGCGTCGCCCAGCACGAACGCGTAGACGTGCTCGGCGCGCGAGCGCTGCAGGAGAGCGCGGCTCACGCGCGCGACAAGCGTCCCCAACGCCGCCGCCTCCTGGTCGGTCAGGTCCGCGAGGCCCGGCACGTGGCGCCTCGGCTCCACCAGCAGGTGTCCGAGGTAGGCGGTGGCCCGGCCCCCTCGAACCTGCACGTGTCCGACGTGGAGGAGGTCGTCCTGGTAGACCGCGCCGCCGGGCACCGCGATCTCGCCGCGATGCTTGCGGCAGACGAAGCAGGTGTCGGGCGGGGCGGGTGTTCCCACGGTGGTTCGGTCCTCTCGAGACATCGTAGGCGACGGCGCGAGTTGCGTCCATGGGAGGCCGCGTCGTGGTCACGGCCGGCTCTCGTGGGCGTGCCGAAGCCACCCTCGCCGGCCGACCCTGACCGACCCCTGACGCCAGCCTGACACGCTGCCTGGGATGCCGCCCGCCGACCTCGTCGTCACCTCGCTCCACCACCGCTACGGAGAGGTGGTCGCGCTCGAGCGCGCCGACCTCACCGTCCACGCGGGTGAACTGTTGGCGCTGCTGGGACCGTCCGGCTCGGGCAAGTCGACGCTTCTCGCGGCGGTGGCCGGGATGCTCGAACCGACGTCCGGCCGCGTGACGCTCGGCGGTCGCGACCTGCTGGCCCTGCCGGCGGAGCGGCGCGGGCTCGGCATGGTGTTCCAGGACTACGCCCTGTGGCCGCACATGCGGGTCGAGGCGAACGTCCGCTTCCCCCTCGACCGCCGCGGGGTACCGCGGGCCGAGGCACGCGCGCGGGTGGCGCGTGCGTTGGCGCGCGTGGGCCTCGACGGCTACGGGTGGCGACGCCCGACGGAGCTCTCCGGCGGCCAGCAGCAGCGCGTCGCGCTGGCGCGGGCGATCGTCGCGGAGCCGAACCTTCTCCTGCTCGACGAGCCCCTGTCGGCCCTCGACCCCGACACGCGGGCGGGCGTCCGGAGCGAGCTCGCGACGCTGCTGCGCGGCCTCGGGATGACGACGGTGCTGGTGACGCACGACCGCGACGACGCCTTCGAGCTCGCCGATCGGGTGGCCGTTCTGCTGGACGGGCGCATCGCCCAGGTCGGCGCGCCCGAGGCGGTGTTCGAGCGGCCCGCGTCACTGGAGGTGGCACGATTCCTCGGGCTCAACGTCGTGCATGGCACCTGGCTCCGGCCCGGGGTGGCGCAGGTGGGTGAGGGAACGCTCGAGCTGCCGGTGGAGGCGCCCCCGGGCCCGATCGCGCTCGCCTTCACGAGCGCTCGCCTCCGCCCCGTCGGCAGCGGCAACGGCGGCGAAACCGGCGTTCTGCGCTGCCGCATCGTCGCCCAGCGCTACGCCGCCGGCGGCCACCGCGTCCGCGTCAGGCCCGCGGGAACCGACGCCGAGCTCGTCGTCACCATCCCCTACGCGCCGAACGGCGACACCGTCCACGTGTACGTGCCGCCCGAGGCGCTCCACGTGCTTCCCGCACCGCCCCGCGCCCCAGCCGCCGTGCTGGATTGAACTCCAGGAGGTACCATGCCGCACCGTCCGCTCATCGCCCTCGCCCTCGCCGTCCTGCTCGGCCTCGCGGTCGCCCAGGGACCCGTCACCTTCTACACCGCCGGCCCAGGCGGCCTCGCCAACGCCCTCGCCGAGGCGTTCACGGCGGCCACGGGGACCCCCGTCGAGGTCTACCAGGCCACCTCCGGCGACGTGCTCGCCCGCCTCGAGGCCGAACGCGGCAACCCGCGCGCCGATGTCGTCGTCCTCGCCAGCTGGGGTGAGGGCCTGGACCTCGCCTCGCGCGGCTTCGTCGCCCCGTACGAGTCGGCCGAGCGCGCGATGCTGCGCGACGGCTGGACGAGCGGCGGGCTCGCCGCCCAGGGCGGCGCGGCCCTCGCCGTCATCGTCAACACGAACGAGGTCTCCGAGGCGGAGCGGCCGACGAGCTGGTTCGACCTGCTCGGCCCCGAGTGGCAGGACGCCGTCACCATGCCCGACCCGACGCTCTCGGGCAGCGCCGCGGAGTTCCTGGCGATCTTCGTCCAGAACTTCGGTGACGAGGCCTGGACGCTGTTCGCGTCGCTCGCAGACAACGGCCTCCTCGTCCCCGGCCCCAACAACGCGGCCCTGAACCCGGTCCTCACCGGCGAGCGGCGCGCCACGATCGCCGGCGTCGACTACATCTCCTACGGCAACATCGCCCGCGGCGAAGCGCTCGCGATCGTCTACCCGGAGCAGGGCACGGCGGTCGCGCTGCGCCCGGTGTTCGTGCAGGCGGGCGCGCCGAACGCCGAGGGCGGCCAGGCGTTCGTCGACTTCATGCTCTCCGAGGCCGGTCAGGCCCTGGTCGCAAACGTCTTCCTCATCCCCTCGCGCGAGGGCGTGGCTGCGCTCCGGCCCGTCCCCGGCGACTTCGTCGCGCTCCCGGCTGACGACACCGAGGTCGCCGCCACGGTCGGCGCCATCGTCGAGCGCTTCCGCAGCGAGATCGTCGAGGGCATCATCCAGCAGCGCTGACGTGCCAGCCTCAGCGCGCCACGGGAGCGCGTTCCCGCCCCCCGCGCCGCGCACCCTGCGCGTCGCCGCCCGCCCCGCCGCCTGGTTGGGGCGGGCGGCCCTGGCGCTGGTCGTGGCCCTGCTGGTCGTCTACCCGCTGGCGATGGTGGTCGCGTCGATCGTCTTCGCCGACGCGTGGGGGGCGCGGCCGCTGGCGCTCGACAACCTCGGCTCGCCGAGGGTGGTCCGCGCCTGGTCGAACACCCTCCTCCTGGGCGGGGCCGTGACGCTGCTCGCGATCGCCTTCGCGCTGCCGGCCGCGCTCGTGGCCGACCGCTCGCGCGCCGCGCGCCTCGTCGACCTCGTCATGGCCGTGCCGTTCCTCACCCCGCCGTTCCTCGTCAGCCTGGCCTGGACGCAGGCGGTGGGCCGCCGCGGTTACGCCTCCCGCCTCGGCCTCGACGGCGTGCTCCTCCAGGACGCCCTGTTCAGCCTGGCGGGGATGGCGGTGCTCATGGCGGTGAACTACGCGCCGCTCGTCTACTTCGCGCTGCGCGCGCAGCTCGCCGCCCTGCCGAGCGCGCTCACGTGGGCCGCAGCGAACGCCGGCGCGGGTCGTTGGACCCGGCTGCAGCGCATCGTGCTGCCGCTCCTCGCGCCCGCGCTCCTGGCCGGCGGCTTCCTCGCCTTCGCCTCGGCGATCGGCGAGTACGGCACGCCGCTGGTGATCGGGCAACGGATCGGCTACCCGGTCGTCGCCACCGAGATCGCTCGCCTGGTGAACGTCTTCCCCATCGACCTCACGCTCGCCTCGGCGCTCGGCGCCACGCTGTTGCTGGTCGGGGCCGGGGCATACGTGCTGTCCCGGGTGGCGCTGCGCGGCGACCTGCGCGTCGCGGGCAGGTCGCACTACCCGCCACCCGTCCTCCTGCCCGCCTGGGCGCGGGCCGGGGCGGGGGTGGTGGTCGCGGTCTTCGCCCTCGTCGGGATCGTGGTCCCCTTCGCGAGCCTCATCACCACGTCGCTCCTGCGCCTCATCTCGCAGGGACCGCGCCTCGACAACCTCACGCTCCAGCACTACGCCGAGCTGCTCACGGTAGGGACCCGCGGGTTCGGCGCGCTGACGGCCAGCCTGACCCTGGCGCTCCTCGCGTCGCTCGCCGGACTCGTGCTGGGCGCGCTCGCCGCCCGCGCCGGGCGCGGGGTGGCGTTCCTCGCGTCGCTCCCGATCGCCATCCCGGCGATCACCATGGCGGTCGGCTACATCCGCGGCTGGAACGCCCCGTGGGCAGCGGGCCTGCCCGTCTACGGCACCGCCACCATCCTGCTGCTCTACTACCTGGCGCAGTACCTCCCGTTCGTCGTGCAGTACGTGCAGGCCGGGCAGGCCGGCATCTCGCCCTCGTTCGAGCGCGCGGCGCGCGTCCACGGCGCGGGTGCCTTCGTGACCTTCTGGCGCGTCGTCGTCCCGCTCCTGTGGCCGCACGCGCTCGCCGGCGCGATCCTGATCTTCTCGATCGCCTTCCGCGAGCTCGTCGGCACCGTCCTGCTGCGGCCGCCGGCCGTGCAGACGAGCGCGACGTACATCCTGCAGCAGTTCGACCAGGGCTCGATCGCCTCGGGGACCGCCATGGGCGTGGTCGCGATGGCGGCGGCGCTGCTCTCGACGATCACGGCGCGGCGCTTCGCGGCGCGCTGAAGGGCCTGCGGGCCCGCGCGGCCACGCGCTCGACCCCCACCTGGGCGGGCGCGCCCGCGGCGCCCCACGACGGCGCCGCACGCGCCTCGCCCCAGGCTCGCCGTCGTACGCTCCCTGAACCCGCGTTCTTCCCGTCGTTCCCGCATGTTGGAGGTCCTCGATGTCGACCCGTCGCTTCACCCGCCGTGTCCCCGGCCTCGCCCTACGCGCCCGGCGGGCGCTCGTCGCCGGCATGCTGGCGCTGCTCCTCGCCGGCTCGGCCTCCTGGGCGCAGACCACGTCGGAGGCGCTCGACCTGGCCGGCCCGGTCGCCGCGCTGGAGGAGTACCGGTGGTTCCCCGACACCACCGAGCGTGAGCTGTTCCGGACCTGGGCGTTCGACGAGGCGGGCGTCGCCATCGAGCGGGTGCTCTACCTGTACGACTGGCGGGACGGATCGTTGCGGGAGCGCCGGGTCACGCTCTTCGACGCCGGCGAGCCGCTGGCCACGGTCGCCTACGACGCCGACGACCAGCCGACCGGCCAGACCGTGTTCCGCTACGGCGGCGAAGGTCGCTTGGTCGAGGAGGTCACCGTCGACGCCGAGGGCGCCGAGACGCTGAGGACCGTGTACGAGCACGACGCTGCGGGCAACGTAACGCGGGTGGCGCGCTACCAAGCCGGCGCGCTCGACCGCACCGTGGAGCGCGACTACGACGCGAACGGCGGTCTGCTCGAAGAGCGCCGCTTCGACGCCGAGGGTCGCCTGAGCCAGGTCAACCGCTACGCCGTGCCTGGCCTCGAGTACGCGTACGAGCAGTACGACGAGGAGGGCGCGGTGGAGGCGACCGGCCGTGTGATCGAGAACGAGTTCGGCACCGTCCTGATCGAGGTGCTCGATCCCGACGGCAATGTCATGGAGTCGTACGCGTGGTCCTACGACGAACGCGGCCGCGAGGTCGAGCGCCGCGCCGTCTACGACGAAGGCCAGATCGAGGAGCTGCTGACCTACGTGTACGAAGACGACGACCGGGGCAACTGGGTCCGCCAGACCACCCACGAGGACTACGGCGATGGGCCCGAGGTGTACGAGATTCGCGAGCGCGGGATCACCTACCGCTGACTCGCGGGGCACCGATCGGCGAACCTTCCTGGCGTTGCGCGGTCCGCCCGCCCGGCTGATCGGCGGGCCACAACGTCCAGGCCAGACGCGTGGGCTCGCGCCGGCCGGAAGCAGCGGCGCGAAGGCGTCCCGCTCGAGGCCGGCGCACGTCCCCGGCAGCTCGGTCCCGGTCGTGGCGGCGGCCTCCGCGTCGTCGCCCGCGGCGCTGCCGAGCGGCCGGCCGGAGAGGTCCCGCTCCTGGAACGCACTCTCGGGCGTGGCGGGCCCCGTTCGGAAGGACCACGCGAGCGTCGCGCCGAACGGCGTGCCATCGCCCGCGACCACGCCGGCGCCGAACGTCGCGCGGTAGCTCGCGTCGGCCGCCAGCGGCGCGTCGGGCACGAAGCGGAGGCCGTCACCGGCAGGCAGCCGTGTCAACCCGGCGGCGCCGCGCCCCTTGGTGCAAACGTCCCTGCGGCGCCGGCCTGGGTCTCGCTATCCTGAGTCACGCACTCGGGATTAACGGGGGCGGCAAGCCAGAAACGCGTCGGCCGGGCCAGGCGCAGTCCCACCCGCCGAACACCGGCGCCGAACGCCTCGGCGACCCACATGCTCACCCGGAGAGGAACGGTCCGACCTTGGTACTCGCCATCGATCGCGCACACTTCGCCGCCTACAGCAGGGCCGAACAGGCGGTGATCGTGAGGAGCACGCTTCCGCTGGCCCTCGCCGAACAAGGGGCGCTCGTCCGCATCACCCGCCTCCTCGGCGGCCGCGGCATGGCCCTGCGCCTGACCGAGTTGGGGCTCAACGTGGGCAGCGAGGTGCGCATCGCCCACCGCCACGGCGGGCA
>CAZJUA010000027.1:0-1892 GCA_964549045.1 uncultured bacterium
GGTGCGCGCGCGCGACCCGACGCCGGAACTCGGCCGGGTCGTCGACCCCGTTGGCGGCCCCGAAGGCCAGCCAGGCGAGCGACAGCGGCAGCCGCTCGGCCGCGACGAAGCGGCCCGCGCCGACGATCGCGTTCCAGGGGGCGTGCAGCTTGAGCAGGTAGGGCTCGCCGGGCTCGAGCGCGCGGAAGCGCCGCTGGTGGGGGCGCCAGAGGTTGGCGTCGTCCGGCGCGAGGGCGGCCACGCGCTCGACCCACGCGCGCTCGGTGAGGCCGACGAACGTCCTCACGTCCGGCGGCCTCGCTCGCCGGCCGGCGCCACCGATGGCGCGCTTGCCATGCGTCAGCATACGTGGCGAACGTCGGACGCGCGCCCCTCGACCGCGGCACGGTCAGCCCGATGCCGTGAGCCGCCCCACGTCGGCCCCGCTCGGCTGCTGGAACACGCGCAGGCCGAACTCGGGCGCGATCGCCAGCAGGTGGTCGAACACGTCCGACTGGATGCCCTCGTACACGGCCCAGCGGGTGTCGGCGACGAACACGTAGACCTCGAGCGGCAGGCCCTCGGGCGTCGGGTCGAGCTGGCGCACGAGGAAGGTCATGTCGTGGCGGATGTCCGGGCGGCCGCGCAGGTAGGCGGCGACGTAGGCGCGGAAGGTGCCGACGTTGGTCAGCCGACGGGCGTTGACCGGGTCCTCGCGGGCCTCCGGGTGGTCCTCGGTCCAGGCGTCGATCTCGCGCAGCTTGGCGTCGAAGTAGGGCCGCAGGACCGCGAAGCTGCGCAGGTCGTCGACCTCGTCGGGCTCGAGGAAGCGGATGGAGCTCATGTCGAGCAGGACGCTGCGTTTGATGCGGCGGCCGCCGGACGCCTGCATCCCGCGCCAGTTCTTGAAGCTCTGCTCGAGGAAGCGGTGGGTGGGGATCACCGTGAAGGTGCGGTCCCAGTTCTGCACCTTGACGGTGTTGAGCGCGATGTCGACGACGTCGCCGTCGGCGTTGAACTGCGGCATCTCGATCCAGTCGCCCACCCGGATGAGGTCGTTGCCGGTGAGCTGGATGCCGGCCACCAGGCTGAGCAGCGTGTCGCGGAACACCAGCAGCAGGACGGCCGAGGCGGCGCCGAGGCCGCCGAGGATGAGGAGCGGGTCGCGACCGATGAGCGTGGCAGTCACGACGATCGCGATGGCGACGTAGACCACCAGGACGATCGCCTGCAGGTAGCCCTTGATGGGCCTGGCGGCGGCCTGCGGCCGCTTGGCGTACTCGTCGCCGAAGGCGGCCACGAAGGCGCCGACGGCACCGGCGATCACCAGCAGCATGCCGGCGGCGATCAGGCGCTGGACCGCGACGGTGACGTCGTCGGGCAGCAGCGGCAGGTAGGGGAGGCCGGTGCGGACGACCAGCAGGGGCACCGCCCAGGCGAGCCGGCGGAAGAACCTGCGCTCGTGCAGCGCCTCGTCGAAGGTGAAGCGGGTGCGTCGGCCCCACTCGCCGAGGATCGCCACCAGGTAGCGCCGGGTCAGCGCGAACGCCAGCCACGCCAGGAGCAGCAACGCAGCGCCGATCGCCAGCGTGGCCCACGCCGGGTGGGCAGCGACCCAGGCGTCCAGGGACGCCGTCCAGGTGGGCGTGGGATCGTTGGGCATGACGCGTCAGGGTACCGCGGCGCGGCCTACAGCCAGCCCGCCGCCACCGCCACCCCGATCGCCACCAGCGCGACGCCGGCGCCGACCGTCGCCGCCGTCTCCCAGGCGCGCCGCGACGCGCGGCCGAGGTGCAGGCCCGCGACCGAGAACACCACCGCCGCGACCGCGATGACGCCGGCGGTGAGCAGCGCGTCCACCTCGCCGAGGCCGAGGCTGAAGCCGACGACGACGTTGTCGATCGCGAGACCGA
>CAZJUA010000028.1:0-5424 GCA_964549045.1 uncultured bacterium
CTCCATCACCCGGTGCCGCTTGGCCGATTCCGTCGCCGGATGAAGCACGAAACCCGCCTTCTCGTACACACGCTGCGCCGCCGGATTGCGCCGATGAGGGGGCACGATGAAGAGATCGCACGGCGTCCTGAGGAAGACCCACCTCGCGACCTTCCGCATGGCCTCCGTCCCCATGCCCGCACCCCAGAACTGCCGGAGCAACTTGACGTCCCCGATCACCGTGCGCATGTTCGTCGGCTTCCGCCATGCACCGAACACATACTCCTCCGGAAGCGGCGCGAAGAACGCCTCGCCCATGGGCTTGCCGTCCGCCGCGAGCAGGATGAGCTGGCTGTACTCCGGCCCAAGCCGAGCGCGGCGTCTGCGGTACACCAGCCACGCCTCGCCGGGATCCCACTTCCTGCTCCACCCCCGCAGACCCGGGAACTCGTCCGCGTAGCGCATCACCTCCCTGGCGTTCCACAGGGACACGAGGAACGGGATCTCCTCCCGGCGCAACAGCCTCACTCGGACGCGCGACCCGATCGATCCCATGCATCCCTCCTCAGCGCCCAGCGGGAGACGGTGGTACCGAACGCCCCACATCGGCTGCGGGGCGCGGCACCAGCCACAGCTACGCCCCCAGCTTCTCACGCAGCCGGTCGGTGGTCCGAGGCTCGACGACGTCGAACGGCTCGCACAGGCCGCAGGCGGAGGTGAGCTCGATGTGCCCCTCGCGCCGCGCCACCTACGGGGTCGTCTCCTTCAACTCAATCCCGCGTTGCCGGCGCCACCCAACCACGGCACCGACCGCATCATCGTGACCACCCCGTCCTCACGCGGCCCGCGAACCCGCGCCGGCGCCTACCCCGCGTCCTTCAGCAGGCTCATCAGCAACGCGTCGTGGTCCACGCCGTCGAAACGCATCGCGCGGCGCTTCACCGCCTCGTGCTCGAAGCCGAGCGACCGGTACAGCCCGATGGCCCGCTCGTTGTCGACGCGCACCTCCAGCTCGATGCGCGTGATGCCCTGGGCCCACGCCTTGGCGATGCACGCCCCGAGCAACCGCCGGCCGATCCCCCGCCCCCGGTACGCCGGCAGAACGCCCATGCCCAATGAGCCCACGTGCGCGACGGCCTGCGCCCACGCGGGCAGGACGTCGGCCCAGCCGACCACGCGGTCCCCGTCGACCGCCATGAACTGCGCGGCGTCGTTCGCAATGCTCTCACGCACGAACGCCTCGATCCGCTCCAGCGGCGGCGCCTCGACCTGCGCCAGGTAGCGCCGCTCCCGCGCCACGACGTCGAGGCACGCGCGGAAGCCCTCGGCGTGGTGCTCCGCGACGGGGACGATCGCCACCGTGGCGCCCACCGCGTCATCCGGTCCCGCCGGGCTCACGGCACCGCCACCCGCTCGAGCTCCCGCAGCGCGCCGGACCACGCCCGCTCCTGCCACGCGCGGGCCTCCTCCCACTCGGGACCGCTGCGCCACCCCGAGTGGACCAGGTGGACGCGCGTCCCCGCGGCAGCGGGCACGAACGCGACGACCACGTGCGTCAACGGATCCGCGCCGTTGGCGATGTCCCGGAACGGCCGCGGGCCGCGCCACTGGAAGGCCACCAGCTCGTCCGCGACCAGCGCGGTGATGCGGCAACCGATCGTGCTGTCGACCTCGCGATCGCGCGGGTTCCAGAACAGCTCGTACATGCCGCCGACCTCAGGCTCGACCTCGGCGTCGGCGGTGAGCCACGTCGTCAGGAGGTCGGGCGACGTGAAGTAGGCGAAGGCGCGCGCGGGCGCCACCGGGACGAACGCTGTCACGTGCACCACGCGATCGGTCACGCTCTCGACGGAGGCTAAGCACGATCGCTCCATGGCGCCGACCGTACCCCGCGGCATGGACAGCCGATCCGTGCAACACCGGACCCGTGGCGAGACTGACGCTCGCGATCGACGACGACCTCCTCCAGCGCGCACGCATGCGCGCCCTGGCGCAGGGCACGACGGTGAACGCGGTGGTGCGCGAGATGCTGGCGAGCTACGCCGACGACGGCCGGGTTCTCGAGGGCCGCCAGAGGGTGGCGGCGCTGGCGCGGTCCTCGAACGCGGGCCGCGCGAGCAGCGGCCGCAGCTGGACGCGCGAGGGCCTCCACGAGGACCGCGGTCGGTGACGTTCCTCGACACCAACGTCCTGGTCTACGTGTTCGACGAGTCGGAGCCGATCCAACGGGCCCAACCATGGGACACGTGACCCGCTCTTGGGCCGGGGAGGATGGGCGTCGGCCGACGGTCGCCTTCGCCAGAACCCCTGCTGAGAGCCCCGCCTTTCGGCGGACCTACGCGCCGCCTCCTCAGCGACGACGAGTCTTGGCCGCTCGCCGACCGTACCCGCACGAGGACCCGCCGTGCCCTCCCGACGGCACCCACCGGCCACCGACGACGATCTCGGCCTTGCCACACGCACGCTCGGCAGGAATCGCTTGCTGGGTCGCCTCTTCGGCGCCTAGACTGGCGCCATGACGTCCCGGGCGCGACAGGTCCTTCGCGATGCCCTTGCCTTGCCACTCGACGAGCGCGCCGACGTGGCGGCGCAGCTTCTCGCGAGTCTCGACGACAGCAGCGAGGACCCGGCAGAGGTCGAAGCCGCCTGGGCCGCCGAGATCGAGCAGCGGGCACGGCGCGTCATGGATGGAAGCCCTGCCGGTACCTCGTGGCAGGACGTTCGTTCGCGAGCCGAGTCGCGACTGCGCGGGACTTGAACCTGCGCGTTCACTTCGAAGCCGAAGCCGAGACCGAGGTTCTGCAGGCGTTTCAGTGGTACGAGGCTTGGCGCGAGGGCCTCGGTGTCGAGTTCCTCGACGAGATCGACGCGACCATTCGCCGGGTGCTCGAGGCGCCCTTCAGCGGGGCCGCGGTCCCACGACTGCATCCCGACTTGCCCGTTGGCCGGCGCAATCTGCGGTATGCGCCAGTCCCAAATGAGCATCAACGCATCACCGAATCGAGGGGTGACGAAGTGGGTGGGGTGACGGTGCTGTCGCCGGAGGCATACGCGCGCCGGACGACCCGGGCATAGCGCGAGTCGCTGGACGACGAGGCCGATGCGCAGGCAAGCTACTCCGTGGGCTCCGCCTGCGCCAACAGAGAAGCGCACTCGCGCCGCAGCGTCGCCAGGTCCTCGGTCGCGACGCCGTACACCGCGTCGTCGTCGACGGCGGCGTACTCGTGCGTCAACACGTTGCGGAAGCCAACGATCACGCGGGCGTCGGTGATGTTGGCAGCCAACTCGGGCGCCACACGCCGGAGACCCGCGACCGCTTCGCCGATGATGATGAACTCGCGTTCGACGGACGATCGGACGGCGCGGTGAGCCCGGTATGCCGAGAGGTCGACGCCCTCGAGGACCGACTCGATCGCGTCGCAAGCCTCGAGAACGTCGGCCAGGTAGGCGGCGGCGCTACGCGGCATACAGCGGCCGCTTCGTGCGCTCGATGTCGCGTGCGAGGTAGCGGTTCTTGACCGCCGCCACCATCACCAGGTCCACCTCGGTGCCGAGCACGTCGCGTAGGCCATCCTGAAGGTCGAAGTACGCGTGAGCCTTGGCGCGGCCCCCCATGTCACCGAAGTCGACCAAGAGGTCGACGTCGCTTCGACCAGGCTCGAACGACCCGGTTGCCGCCGAACCGAACAGCTCGAGCCGCTTCACGCCGTACGCGCGGCACAGGCCCGCGATCGCATCGAGCATCTCGTCGTTCAGGAAGAGCATGACCTCCACCTCCCGGTTCCACAGTACTCGGCTGCGTTCGCGACGTCATCGCGACGCGTTGCGCGCATACGCGGCGTGCCGGAGTCGCCTGGCGCAGGAGTTTGCCCACGATCAGGACCGCCCCTCGCAGCGCACGACCCTCGGCCCCACCACCACGTCGCCCGCCATCCCGAGTCCAAGTCACGGCCCCGATCTCGTCCGCCTTCCGCGCGGCCATGTTCCAGCCGATCGTGCGGTCGTCCCCGCGACCCCGGTCCCTACCGCCACGCCGCCTCCATCAGGTCGAACCCCTGCTGCCAGAGCGCCTCGCTGGCCGACCGCTCCCCGGGGGCGAGCGCGCGCAGCTCGCCCGCGATGTCGACCCCCGACTACTCGAACACGACGACGCAGCCGGCGCCCTCCGGCGCGATCTCGACCGAGATCGTGTCCCGGTTCGGCGAGAACTGCGGCATGCCGATCGTGTAGCGCAGCCGATGCGGAGGCTCGACCTCCAGGTACTCGCCCTCCATCACGTAGGTCTCGTCCCCGTCAGTGCACACGATCGTCCAGCGGCCGCCGACCCGCAGGTCCAGGTCGAAGGTCGTCTGCTCCGTCCACCACACGCGCATCGCCTCGGGCACCGTCAGCGCCTCGAACACCACCTCGGGCGCCACGTCGAACCGGCGCACGATGCGCAGCGTCTCGCCCTCGCGGCCCACGGACGCGCCGAACCGCTCGACGTACGCCGCCTCGATCGGTTCGAACGCCGGGAAGAACGGCTGCGGCACGCGGCCATGCAGCCGCTCCTCGAGAATCGCCAGGTGCGTGTGCCACCCCCCGGCGACGTTCGCCCACACGCGCTGCTCGTCGCCCAGACGGCGGTGCGTCACGGTCAGGCGCACGTCGTCGCCGACGGCCTCGAGCTCGAAGGTCACCTCGGACCAGCGATCGCCGCCCTCGGCCGAGGTGAAGGCGAGGCGGCGCGGCGGCTCGCAGGCGGTCACGGTCCCCGGCACGGAGCCGCCGTCGGCGCTCTCCGCGCACCGCTCCGGCGTCGGCGCCGGGACGGGCGCGAGGTCGGCGTGCCGGAAGCGCAGCTCGACGCGGCCGCCCACGCGCAGCTCCATCTCGCCGCCCACCAGCCAGCGAGCGCGCTTCTCCGGCTCCGTCAGGTACGCCCACACGCGCTCGATCGGGCCGGGCAGCAGGCGCTCGAAGCGCACGACGCCGCTCTCCAGCAGCGTCCCGAAGCCGGCCACCTCAGCGCCCCCCGTCGAAGCCGAGCCCCAGCGACAGCTGCCACGAGACGCCGACGCGGTCGCTCGGCCAGGCGTACTCCGCGGCGAACCCGTACTCCGTCGAGGCCAGCGCCTCCTCGGCGCGCCCCGTGAAGATGAGGAACGGCGTGACCTTGCTCGGCGTGATGCTCGACATCCGTGCTCCCTTCAGGATGCGTCGTCCTCGCGCCGCAACTCCGACTCGAGGGCGTCCAGGCGCTCCTCCCAGAAGCGCTGGTAGCGCGCCAGCCAGCGGTACGCCTCCTCGATGGGCTCCGGCGCGAGACGGCACACGTGCGTGCGTCCCGCGATCCTGCGCTCCACGAGGCCGGCGCGTTCGAGCACCTTCACGTGCTTCGACGCGGCCGCGAACGAGATGACGAACGGCTCGCCCAACTGCCCCACGGTGCGCTCGCGCGCCGCG
>CAZJUA010000029.1:0-12562 GCA_964549045.1 uncultured bacterium
CGCGAGATGCCGAAGCGCTCCGCGTTGGCCTTCGCGTAGGTCAGTGCCGCGCGGGCCGACTCCTTCATCACGTCGCCGAGCTGGCCCGTCAGGACGAAGCCCGACTTGCCCTGGGTGACGCTGGTCTCGACGAACAGGATGTCGCCGCCCACGGGCGTGTAGTACATGCCGGTGGCGACGCCGACGAGGTCCTCTTCGTTCTCGGACTCGGGGGTGAAGCGCTCGGCGCCCAGGTAGCCCTCGAGCGAGCGTTCGGTGAGGCGCACGCGCTTGGCGTCGCCGTCGGCGATCCTGCGGGCCGCCTTGCGCACCAGCGTGCCGATCGTGCGCTCGAGCTGGCGCACGCCGGCCTCCCGCGTGTAGGCCGAGATGACGCGCGACAGCGCCCCGTCGGTGATGGCGAACTGGTTCGGCTTGAGGCCGTTTTCGGGCAGCTGCCGGGGCAGCAGGTAGCGCTTGGCGATCTCCTGCTTCTCGAGTTCGACGTAGCTGGAGAACTCGATCGGTTCCATGCGGTCGTAGAGCGCGTCGGGGATCTGCTGCACGTAGTTCGCGGTGGCGATGAAGAGCACCTCGGAGAGGTCGAACGGCACGCCGAGGTAGTGGTCGACGAAGCTGTTGTTCTGGGCCGGGTCGAGCACCTCGAGCAGAGCGGAGCTGGGGTCGCCCTGGAAGGAGACGCCGAGCTTGTCGACCTCGTCGAGCAGGAACACGGGGTTCTTGGTGCCGGCCTGCCGGATGCCCTGGATGATGCGGCCCGGCATGCTGCCGATGTAGGTGCGGCGGTGGCCGCGGATGTCGGACTCGTCGCGCGCGCCGCCGAGGCTGATGCGGACGTACTCGCGGCCGAGGGCCTTGGCGATCGACTTGGCGATCGAGGTCTTGCCCACGCCGGGCGGCCCCGCGAACAGCAGGATGGGGCCCTTGTGGATCTCGGCCGGGTCGAGCTCGCCGCTGGCCGCGCGCTCGCTCTTCAGCTTGCGCACCGCCAGGTACTCCAGCACCCGGTCCTTGACCTTCTCGAGGCCGTAGTGGTCCTCCTCGAGGACCTCGGCGGCCACCTCGACGTCGAGCTTGTCCTCGCTGCGCACGTTCCAGGGGAGCTCGGTGAGGGTGGTCAGGTAGGTGCGGATGACCGAGGCCTCGGCCGAGTCCGGGTGCATCCGCGACATGCGGTTGAGCTCGCGGTTGGCCTCCTTCATCACGGCCTCGGGCAGCTCCAGCGCCTCGAGCTTCTCGCGGAAGGCCTCGACCTCGTCCTCCTCGTCGTCGGAGCCCGAGAGCTCCTTCTGCAGGGCCTTGATCTGCTCGCGCAGGAAGTACTCGCGCTGGTTGCGGTCGATCTCGTCCTTGACCTCGCGCTGGAGACGGCGCTGGGTCTCCTGCAGCTCGAGCTCGGTGTCGAGCAGCACCAGCGTCTTCTTCAGGCGCTCGGCGACGGTCGGGGCCTCGAGCACCGCCTGCTTGTCGCCGACCTTGAAGTCGAGGTGGTAGGCGACGTAGTCGGCGAACTGGCCCGGGTCCTCGAGGTTGAGCACGAACTGGGCCACCTCGGCCTGCAGACCGCGGCCGCCGTGCTCGACGAGGTCGGAGAACTTCTCCTTGAGCTCGCGGAAGGCGGCCTCGAGCAGGACCGCGTCACCGGCCTCGACCTCGAGCGTCTCGACGTCGGCCTCGATCACCCCGGCCTCGGAGGCGTACTGCACGATGCTGACCCGGCTGACGGCGCGCACGAGCATCTGGATGCTGCCGTCGGGGTTCTTCTTCATGCGCATGATGTGGCACGCGGTGCCCACGTCGTACAGGTCCTTGGGCGCGGGCTCTTCCACCTCGCGGTCGCGCTGGCTGACGATGACGATGGTGCGGTCGCGGTCGAGCGCGGCGTTGATGGCGCGGATCGACACCGGTCGGCCGGCATCGATGGGCATGACCATGGTGGGGAAGAGCACCGAGCCGCGCACCGGACACACGGGCACCGGGCGGTCGAACGCGGTGGGGATGGTGGCGTCGTCGGCCATGTGCGGCTCCTTTGGTGGTCGGTCGTGGGTTCGCCGCGTTCCGGCGGGCCTCGTGTCGTGCGTTGGGGCGTCGCCGGAAGCGGCGAGGATGGGCGTTCGTGGCGAGACTTGGTTGAGCGTTCAGATTCCAATGAACCTGAGTCTACTGTTGTCAATGTACCTGATATCGCGCGGTGGGCCGCGTCGTGCGCGACGTGACGGCAGTCTACACCCGCACCCCCCGGGCACCGTGGCGTGGGCCCCGGTGGTAGCCTCTGCGGGTCATGGCCGACCTGATCCCCGCCCTTCAGAACGCGCTGCGCGACGCCGTCCGGTGGCTGCTGCCCGAGCCCGCCGACGCCGACGCCCTCGAGGTGCCCGTCTTGCGGGTCCCCGACGACAAGCCCGGCGACTACGGCAGCCCCATCGCATTCGGCTTGGCCAAGACGCTGCGCCGCAACCCCGCGCAGATCGCCGCCGAACTGGCCGCGGCGGTCGTGCTGCCCGAGGGGGTTGCCCGCGTCGAGGCCGTCGGCCCCTACCTCAACGCCTACGTCGACCCCGGCGCCTTCGTGCGCTCGGTGGTCGCCGCGCCGCTCGACCTGCCGCCCACGGGGCGCAAGATCGTCATCGAGCACACCAGCGTCAACCCGAACAAGGAGGCCCACGTCGGCCACCTGCGGAACATCGTCCTCGGCGACGCCGTCGCCCGCATCGAGCGCGCCGCCGGCCACCGCGTCGAGGTGCAGAACTACATCGACGACACCGGCCGACAGGCGGCCGAGAGCCTCTTCGCGGTGCGCTACTTCGACGAGGCACCGCCGGCCGACGAGAAGTACGACCACTGGCTCGGGCGGCTCTACGTCCGCCTCGGCGAGGCCAAGGAGCGCGACCCCGAGACGATCGAACGCGGCGTGGCCGAGGTGATGCATCGGCTCGAGCGCGGCGACCTGCGCCACGAGGTCGAGCGCATCGTCCGGGCCCAGCTCGCGACCTACCACGCGCTCGGCGCCGAGTACGACCTGTTGGTGTGGGAGTCCGACGTCGTCGCCGCCGGCTTCCTCCAGCGCGGCCTCGAGGTGCTCGAGCGGCTGCCGACCGTGACGCGGCCGACCGAGGGGAAGTTCGCCGGCGCCCTCGTCATGGACGTTTCCGAGTTCCTCCCCGGCCTCGAGGAGCCGCAGGTCGTGCTGGTGCGTTCAGGCGGCAACGCGATGTACGTCGCCAAGGACATCGGCTACCACCTGTGGAAGGTCGGCCGGTTGGCCGGCATGGCCTACCGCGCGTTCGAGCGGCAGCCATCGGGGCACACGCTGTGGACGACCCACCCGGACGGCGCGGCCGTGATCGAGGGCCACGACTTCGGGCATGCCCAGCAGGCCGTCAACGTCATCGACGTTCGCCAGGCGCACCCGCAGGCGATCGTGCGCGCGGCCCTCGAGTTGACGCGCGCCGCCGACGCGGCCGACGACGACGCCGGCGAGGCGGTCCTCCACCACCTCGCGTACGAGGTCGTCACCCTCGAGGGCCAGGCGATGAGCGGCCGCAAGGGCGTCACGCTGGCGATCGACGCGGTGCTCGAGGAGGCCGTCCGCCGTGCGCGCGCGGTCGTGGCCGACAAGCAGCCCGACCTGCCGGCCATCGACGACGTCGCGCGCGCGGTCGGCGTCGGCGCCCTGCGCTTCGCCATGCTCAAGAGCGAGGCCAAGCGGGTCATCGACTTCCGCTGGGAGCAGGCGCTGAGCCTCGCCGGCGACAGCGCGCCCTACGTGCAGTACGCCCACGCGCGGGCCGACAGCATCCTGCGCGCCGCCGCCGAAGCCGCGGCGCTCGCCGCGGAGGTGGAGGCGCCCGCGGCCGCCACGGCGCCCGCGGCCGCCGACTGGGACGCGCTCGGCCCGCTCGAGGTCAAGCTCGCCCAGCTGATCGCGCGCTACCCGGAGGTCGTGCTGGGCGCCGCCCATGAGGACGCGCCGCACGTGGTCGCGCAGTACGCCCTCGACCTCGCGACCGCGTGGAACGGCTACTACAACCACCGGGGGCCGGACGGGCGCCCCGACACCCCGGTGCTGCGGGCCGAGCCCGGGCTGCGCGAGGCGCGGCTGGCGCTGGTCGCCAAGGTGCGCGACACGCTGGCGCGGGCGCTGTCGCTCCTCGGGGTGGAGGCGCCCAGCCAGATGTAGGTCGGGGGCGCGCCTACCGGCGCGCCCTCAGCGCGTGCGCCCGCAGCGCGTGCGCCCGTAGGGCGCCGGCCAGCGTCTCCGCGACGTGGCGGGGGCGCCTGCCGGTGGCGTCCTCCACCTGGTGGCGGCAGCTGAACCCGCAGGCCACGACCTCACCGGCATGCTCGCGCACGGCGGGGAACAGGCGCTGCTCGCCGATGGCCAGCGACAGCTCGTGGTGGGTGTAGCCGAAGCTGCCCGCCATGCCGCAGCAGCCGGCGTCGAGTTCGCGCACGTCGCGTGACGCCCAGCCGAGCACGGCCCGCGTGGCGGCGGTGCCGAGGACGGCCTTCTGCTGGCAGTGCCCGTGCAGCAGCAGCGGCTCGTCGTTCGCCTCGAACAGCGCCTCGGGGCGCAGCTCGCCGGCGCTCCAGCGCTTCGCCAGCCACGCCTCCAACGGGCGGACGTGACGCGCGAGGGCGTCCGTCGCGGGTCCGGGAAGGAGCGACGGGTAGTCGTCGGTGAAGGCCGAGACGCACGACGGCTCGAGACCCAGGATGGGGACGCCGCGCTCGACGTACGGCGTCAGCGCCGCGACGTTGGCCGCCGCCTGCGCCTTCGCCTCGCGCAGGAGCCCCTTGGAGATCAGCGGGCGGCCGCAGCAGCGGTACGGGACCAGCTCGACCCGCGCGCCGACGGCCTCGAGCACGGCCACCGCGGCGTGCGCCGGCGCCGTGTCGTGGAAGTTGCTCCAGGTGTCGACGAAGAGGGCCACCGTCGGCGGGTCGCTCGTCGCGGATGACGCGGCGGCCGCCGCGCCGGTAGCAGCCGCGACGCCCGTGGCAGCCGCGGGCTCGGCCGCCGCGGTCCGCGCCCGGAACGTCCGGTCGAAGCGCCGCGGCGCGTACCTCGGCAGCGTCCGCCGCCGATCGATGCCGATCGCCTTCTCCGTCAGCCAGCGCACCGGCGCCAGCGGCAGCAGCGCGTTCACCAGCGGGGCGAAGGCCTGCGCCAGCGGCGCCAGCCTGGCCGCGCCGCCCTGGGCGCGGGCCGCGAGCGGCGTGCCGTGGGCGTCGTAGTACGCCTGCAGGAACTCCGCCTTGAGCTTGCCGACGTCGACCCGGCTGGGGCACTCCGCCTTGCAGGCCTTGCACTCGAGGCAGAGGTCGAGGACGTCGTGGACCTCCCGCGAGGTGAGCCCGCCGGGAAGCCCCCCGACGATCGCCTCGCGCAGCACGTTGGCGCGCCCGCGCGTGCTGTGGGTCTCGTCGCGGGTCGCCATGAACGACGGGCACATCGTCCCGGCGCCCTCCTTGCGGCAGGCGCCCACGCCGGTGCAGGCCTCGGCCGCACCGAGGAAGCCCTCCGGCCCGAAGTCGAACACGGTCGGGATGTCGACGGCCGGGTAGCCGATCCCGTAGCGCAGGTTGCCGGTCATCGCGGGAGCGTCCACGATCTTGCCGGGGTTCCACACGTTCTCAGGGTCGAACGCCCGCTTCACCTCGACGAACGCCCGGTAGAGCGTGTCACCGAAGGCCTCCCGGATCTTCTCGCTGCGGATGAGACCGTCACCGTGCTCGCCCGACCACGATCCGCCGTAGCGCTGGACGAGCGCGAAGGTCTCGTCGGCGATGGCGCGGTACGCAGCGATGCCGGCGGCGCTCTTGAGGTCGAGCAGCGGGCGCACGTGGAGCACGCCCACCGACGCGTGGCCGTAGAGGACGGTCTTGGCGCCGTGGCGGCGGCAGACCTCGAGCACCTGGGGCACGTAGTCGGCGAGGTGCTCGATCGGGATGGCGGCGTCTTCGATGAACGGCGTCGGCTTGGCGGCGCCGGGCACGGTGGCGTAGATGCCGAGCCCCTGCTTGCGGAACTCGATGACCTCGCGCTGGGCGGCAGCGTCGGTCGCCAGGTAGGTGGCGTACGCCCGCCCGCCGGCGGCGGGGTCGGCCGCCAGGGCGTCCAGGTGGGCGGCGAGCTCCGCGTCGTCGTCACCGTCGAACTCCACGCTGAGGACCGCCGCCGGGTCGCCCAGGACCCAGCCGATGTGGGGGGCGAGCGCCGGGTTGCCGGCGGCCAGTTCGAACATGTCGCGGTCGATGAGCTCGACGGCACTCGGGCGGTGCGCCACGATGGCGGGCACCGCCTCGAGGGCGGCCACCAGCGCATCGAAGTGCAGCAGCGCCAGCACCCGCCGGCGTGGCAGCGGGTGCAGCGCCAGCGTGACGTCGAGGATCGCGGCCAGCGTCCCCTCGCTGCCGCACACGAGCTTGGCGAGGTTGAACGGGCGCCCCGGCAGGAGCTCGTCGAGGTGGTACCCCGCCACGCGCCGCATGACCCTGGGGGTGCGCGCGCGGATCTCGTCCTCCTGCTCGTGGACGATCCGCTGGACTGTGCGGTAGACGTCGCCCTCGAGCCCGCCCGAGCGGCGCTTCCGCTCGAGCTCCACGCCGCTCAAGGCGCGCAGCTCGGTGACGGTGCCGTCGGCCAGCAGTACCGTCATGGCGATCACCTGGTCGACGGTCTTGCCGTACTTGATCGAGCGGGTGCCGGCGCTGTCGTTGGCGACCATGCCGCCGATCGCGGCGCGGTCGCTGGTGCTGACGTCGGGCGTGAACTGCAGGCCGAGCGGCGCGAGGCGGGCGTTGAGCTGGTCGCGGACGACGCCCGGTTGGACCCGCGCCACGCGCTCCTCGGCGTCGACCTCCAGGATCGCGGTCAGGTGCCGGGTGGTGTCCACGACGATCGCCTCGCCCACCGTCTGGCCGGCCAGCGAGGTGCCGCCGCCGCGCATGAGGAGCGGCACGCCGTGCGCGCGGGCGACGTCCAGGGCGGAACGGACGTCGGCGGCATGCCTGGGGAAGACCACGCCGTGCGGGGCGATGCGGTAGGGGCTGGCGTCCGTGGCGTAGAGCGAGCGGGCGACGGGGTCGAAGCGCACCTCGCCCGCCAGGTTCGCGCGGAGGTCGCGCTCGAGGGCCTCGCGGAGGTCGGCGCCGATCGACGGGGGCGCGGCGTGCGAAGGTCGGCGATGCTGGGCGTCCGCGGGCATGCGCCAGTATGCCACGCGTCTCCGACGGCGCTTCAGTCGGTCGCTGGTTCCGCGAGCAGGGTCGCGACGCGCTCGAAGCCCGCATCGTCGAGCTGCCGGTAGGCCTCGAGCAGGGTCTGCAGCAGGTAGCGGCGCACCAGCCCGGCCCGCAGGGTGGGCGAGTCGTAGGGCTCGACCTTGCGCCCGGTGACGACGCGGTCGGCCTCGTCGAGCAGCCCGAGCTCGCGCAGGACGACGTCGGTCCTGGCCGCCAGGCGCGGCGCCAGCGGGGAACGCTGCCCGCGGGCCCGCGCGACCCACGCGGCGCGGACGTCGGACACCGTCGGCCACGCGATCGCCTCGCTCGCGATCGCCGCCTCGTCCGCGGGCCCGAGGTGGACCCGAACCGGGTCACCGCTCGCGATCGCCGTGCGCAGCTCGGCCAGCGGGTCGGGGGCACCGGCGTCGATGCGCACGGGGAGGCCACCGGCCGCGGGACCGCGGCGCACCCGCCCGGCGCCGCCGTCGATCTGCGCGAGCTCGTCGCCGAGGGCCAGGGCCTCGGCGGGACGCAGGGCGCGGGCCTGGAACTCGATGGAGGTGCGTCCGTTCCACTCGTTCTCGCTGAGTTCCGCCACCACGTCGACCGGTTCGCCCTGGGTCAGCGCCTCGGCCAGTGCCCCCAGGCGGAACGCGATGCCCTTCGTCTCGCGGGCGCCGAAGGCGCCGAGGCGCACCTGCAGATGGCTGCCCTCGGCCCCCACGGCCCGGGTGGCGGCGAGCGGCGCGCGGATCAGGAAGGCCGGCGCGCGATGACCCTCGCCGTACGGCTCGAGCTCGTGGGTCGCGGCGAAGAGGTCGGCGTCGACGGCCTCGAGGGGGAGGAGCGCGTCGGCCACCACGGTCGGCACCGGGGTGGGGTGCGCGGCCGCGAAGGCGTGGATGCTCGCGCGAAAGGCGTCGAAGCGCTCCATGTCGAGGGCGAAGCCGGCCGCCGCCTCGTGGCCGCCCCAGCGGCGCAGGTGCTCGGAGGCCGCGGCGAGGCCGGCGACGGCGGAGATCCCGGGCGTGGAACGGACGCTGCCCTTACCGTCGGCGACGATGAAGACGGGACGGTAGTAGCGTTCGACCAGTGCGCTGGCGACGAGGCCCATCACGCCGGGGTGCCAGGCGTCGTCGGCGATGACGATCGCCGGCGCCTCGGGATCGACCTTCGGCAGCGCGCTCTCCAGCATGGCGTCCTGGATGCGGCGCCGCTCGCGGTTGTGGTCGTCGAGCCGCGTGGCGATCGCGAGCGCCCGCTTCTGGTCGGCGACGCTGAGCAGCTCGAGGGCGAGGTCGGCCTCCCCGAGGCGACCGGCGGCGTTGAGGCGTGGCGCGAGGCCGAACGCGACGTCCCTCGCGGTCGGCGCCTGCCGCAGGCGCGCGAGCGCCAGCGTCGCCCGCACGCCGGGCCACGCCGAGTCCGCGAGGCGCTCGAGCCCGAGCCTGACCAGCGCGCGGTTCTCGCCCAGCAGGGGCGCGACGTCGGCGATCGTGCCGATGGTGGCGAGGTCGGCGAACTCGACCGGGTCGGGGAGCCCGAGGCGGCGGTGCACCGCCCACAGCAGGTGGTAGGCGACGCCGGCACCGGTGAGTTCGGGTAGCCCGCGGCCCGCCAGCGGCGAGCGCTTCGGGTGGACGACGAGCGCGTCGGGCTGACGCTCGCCCGGCGTGTGGTGGTCGCTGACGATCACCTCGACGCCGGCGGCCTGCAGCGCGGCGATCTCGGCGAGGTTGGTGATGCCGCAGTCGACGGTGACCAGCAGGTCGGTGGCGGCCGCGTGCTCCGCCACCCGGTCGGGGTGGATGCCGTACCCGTCCCGGATCCGGTGCGGGATGAAGGGCGTGACCTTCGCGCCGAGGGCGCGTAGCCCGAGCGTGAGCACCGCGGTGCCGCAGATGCCATCGGCGTCGTAGTCGCCGTGGATGCGGATGCGCCGCCCGCGTTCGATGGCGTCGATGAGCCGTTCGGCCGCGGCCGGCAGATCGGGGATGGCGGTGGGGACGAGCGCGGGATCGAGGTGCTCGGCGACGTCGTCGCGCAGCCCGCGCGCCCACAGGACCGCGGCCAGCTGCGGGTGCACGCGCAGGGCCGTCGAGAGCCGTAGCACGGCCGTCGGCGGCGCGGGTTCGCGCACGCGCCAGCGTTGGGCCACGCGCTGGTTGGGCGCGTCGTGGTTCGCGGCGGGCGGGGCGCCCGCGGCCGGACTCACAGGTAGTCGGTCGGGTCGTCGCCGGGTCGCAGTCCACCCGAGGCGCGGTCGGGGATGATCGGGTCGCTGGGCTCGGGGCGGCGGGCGCGGGCGAGGTCGGTACTCAGGGTGTCGCGCTCGGCCTGGGTGGCCGTGAGCTTCCGTTCCAGGCGCCAGGTGCGCATGCGTCCGGGCAGCCAGCCGATCAGCCAGGCCACCACGGCGATGGTCGCGATCAGGAGCGAGGGAGGCACCGGCCCCGCGAGCGGCAGCTCGACCGTCCCCGGGTTGGCGTTGTGGAAGAGCAGGACGTAGACCGCCACGAGGACGATGGCGATCACCTGGGCGATGCGCAGCGCTTTCACGACGTACCTCCGAGGGCAAGTCTAGCCCGGTCGCTTGGGTAGACTGGCGTCCCGTGAACGCCGCCGTCCCCACCCCAGCCCCCGCGATCGACCGGCCCGAGCCGGCGGTTCGCCCCCCGAAGGTCTTGGCGGCGATGTCGGGCGGCGTGGATTCGTCGGTGGCGACGGCGTTGCTGGCCGAGCGCGGCTTCGACGTCGTCGGCTCGATGCTGCGCTTCTGGCCCGACGACCGGCCCGCGGGCGCGTTCGACGTCTGCTGCAGCCCGGACGCCGCCTTCGACGCCCGGCGCATCGCCGACCGGCTCGAGGTGCCCTTCTACCTCGTCGATGCGCGCGACGACTTCGAGCGCGTGGTCGTCGATCCGTTCGTGCCCGCCTACCAGCGCGGCGAGACGCCGAACCCATGCGTGTGGTGCAACCGCGAGATCAAGTTCGGGGCGTTCGTGGAGCGCGCGCGCAAGCTGGGCTGCGAGTTCCTGGCCACGGGCCACTTCGTGCGACGGGTCGACGGCGAGCGCGGGGTGGAGTTGCATCGCGGCGTCGACGACGACAAGGACCAGACGTACTTCCTGTGGGCGTTGCCGCGCAGGGTGCTGCCCTACCTGCTGTTCCCCCTCGGCGACCTGACGAAGGCCGAGGTGCGGGCACAGGCGCTGGCGCGCGGCCTGTCGGTCGCCTGGAAGCCGTCGTCGAACGGCCTGTGTTTCGTGGCGGGCACGGTGCGCGACCACCTCGCCGAGCGGCTCGACGAGCGTCCCGGCCCGGTGGTCGACGTCTCGCAGGGCGGCGCCGTCGTCGGCGAACACCGTGGCGTGGCGTTCTACACGATCGGTCAGAAGCGTGGGCTGGGCCTGTGGAAGTCGCATCTGCCGCGCTTCGTGATCGAGCTGGACGCGGCGACCAACACCGTCGTGGTCGGACCGCGCGAGGCCTGCAGCTGGTCCGCGCTGGTCGCCGAGCGGGCCAACTGGCTGCTCGATCCCGTCGACCTTCCGGCCCGCGTGCTGGCGCAGGTGCGCTACCGCCAGGCGCCGGAGCCGGCGACGCTGGAGGTGATCGACGACGCGCGCTTCGCTCTGCGCTTCGACGACCCGCAGTTCGCCGTGGCGGTCGGCCAGTCCGCCGTCGTGTACGACGGCGAGCGCCTGCTGGGCGGCGGCGTGATCCAAGGGCGCTCCGGGCGTGGCGCCGCGCTAGACTGACGCCGGAGGTGGTTGCGTCGTGACCACGATCGTCGTTCTCGTCATCCTGGCTGCCCTGGTCCTGTGGGGCATCAACGTCTACAACCGCATCATCACGCTCGAGAACCGCTACCAGAACGCCTGGAGCCAGATCGACGTGCAGCTCAAGCGCCGTACCGACCTGGTCCCCAACCTGGTCGAGACGGTCAAGGGCTACGCCGCCCACGAGAAGGAGGTCTTCGACAACGTCGGCAAGGCGCGCGCCGCCATGACCGCGGCGAAGTCGGTGGACGAGTCCGCGGATGCCGCCAACATGATGACGGCGGCCCTGGGCCGGCTCTTCGCGATCGCCGAGGCCTACCCCGAGCTCAAGGCGAACCAGAACTTCATGATGCTGCAGGAGGAACTCGCGGGCATCGAGAACAAGATCGCCTACGCGCGGCAGTTCTACAACGACGCCGTGCTGCAGTTCAACACCGTCATCACGACGATCCCGGGGAACTTCTTCGCCGGCCCGATGGGGAAGACCAAGCACGTGTACCTCGAGGTCCCCGAGGCCGACAAGGAGCTGCCGCAGGTCTCCTTCGGCGCCACCCCGGCCTGATCGCCGCGTGGTGGAGGTCGCGTGACCACCGCCCCGGTCGACCGACCGCGCATCCCCGACGCGATCACCGACCCGCTCAGCGGGCGGCGGATCAGCCTGCTGGACTGGCAGGCCGCCAACCGGCGGGCGTCGTGGCTGCTGGCGGGCTTCATGGTGCTGCTGCTGGGCACGATCGGTTACCTGGTGGCGTTGGCGTTCGACCCGGGGGCCGCGTGGACGTTCATCGTCATCGCCGCCGTGCTGGCGATCGGCCAGAGCCTGGCCGCCTACTGGTTCTCCGACAGGCTGGCGCTGGCGGTGTCCGGTGCGCGCCCCGCCAACAAGGACGAGCACCGCTACCTCGTGAACGTCACGGAGGCCGTCGCGATCGGCGCGGGCGTGCCGATGCCGAAGATCTACGTCATCGACAACCCGGCGCCCAACGCCTTCGCGACGGGCCGTGACCCCCAGCACGGGGCCATCGCGGTCACCACCGGGCTGATGTCCATCCTGGATCGCCAGGAGCTCGAGGGCGTGATCGCACACGAGATGGCGCACGTCAAGAACTACGACATCCGCTTCGCCTCGATGCTGGCGGCGACGGTCGGTGCGATCGTGTTGCTGCGGGACGTCATCCTGCGGGGGATGCGTTTCGGGGGCCGCTCGCGGCGCTCGTCGTCCTCGGGCGGCGGCCGGGGCCAGGCCATCGCGATGGTGCTGCTGATCGTGCTGCTCATCCTGGCCCCGATCCTGGCGACGCTGGTGCGGCTGGCCGTCAGCCGCCGGCGGGAGTACCTCGCCGACGCCACGGGCGCGTACATCACCCGCAACCCGGATGGCCTGGCGAGCGCGTTGGCGAAGCTGCGCGACTACCGGGGCACGCCGATGAAGGTGAGCGAGGGCGTGCAGCACATGTACTTCACCAACCCGGTGGCGAGGCTCAACGCGCTCACCTGGCTGGCGACGCACCCGCCGATCGACGACCGGATCTCGCGCCTGCGGAGGATGT
>CAZJUA010000030.1:0-16217 GCA_964549045.1 uncultured bacterium
CCGGGAAGGGGCTCGAACGCCTCGCGCAGGCCGCGCAGGGCGGCGGCCACCTCGCGCTCGGCGATGCTCTGGGCATACGCGAGCGAGCCGTGGCGGGCGATGAGGTCCAGCAGCCAGCGCGCGTCGTCGGCCGTCTTGGCCGCCCGCGGCTTGGCCAGTCGCGCCTCGGCCTCGGCCGCCTCGTCGGCGCTCGCGTGGGCGAAGAGGTGCGCGAGGACGAGCGTGCGCTTCCCCTCGTACAGGTCGCCGGCGAACTCCTTGCCGGTGGCGGCCTCGGGATCGAGGTTGAGGACGTCGTCGCGGATCTGGAAGGCGGCGCCCAGGCGCGCGCCGTCGGCCTCGTATGCCGGGTGCGGCGCGTGACCGGCCGCGAAGGCGCCGATGCGCAGGGGACCGATCACCGTGTACCAGGAGGTCTTGAGGGTGACCATGCGCAGGTAATCCGCCTCGCCCACCGCGAAGCGCCCCTCGGCCACCCAGGTCAGGTCCAAGTGTTGGCCCTCGGCCGTCCGGTGGATGAGGCGCACGAACTCGGAGCGGATGGCGTCGGCGTCGACGCCGCCGTCGCCGCGGAGCCCCAGCAGGGCCTGCCACATGTAGACGTGCATGGCGTCGCCCGCGTTGAGCGCCACGGGGACGCCGGCGGTGCGGTGGAGGGCGGGTCGCCCGCGCCGCTCCTCGCTGTCGTCCTCGATGTCGTCGTGGACCAGCACCCAGTTCTGGAACAGTTCGAGGGCGGCGGCCGGCGTCAGGGCACGCGCCGGGTCGCCGCCGTGCGCCGCGCACGACGCCAGCACGAACCGCCCGCGGAGACGCTTGCCTCCGCGGGCGGGGTAGTCGCGCAGCAGCCGGTAGAAGCCGTCCAGGTCGGGGTCCTGGTGCCGCTCGGGCAACATCGCCAAGACGGCGTCCTGCAACTCGTCGGCGGTCGGCAAGCGGGCGTGTCCGCCGAGCGCGGCCTCGTGACTCACCGGAAGAGCACTTCGGTGACCAGCCACAGCGCCAGCAGGAACAGCAGCACGAACACCAAGAGGTACGGCGCCGATACCTTGTACGTCGCCCAGATCAGCGCCAGGACATCCCGCGTGGTCAGCTTGGGGCGACCACCCTCGTAACGCTCGGGTTCGTCCTTCCGCCGTGCCACCCGTGGTCCTCCGATGCGTCGCCCGTCAGCGGCGGATGCAGGCCTTGAGGTGCCCGGGGCCGACTTCCTCGAGTGGCGGCACGACGTGCTTGCAGTCCTCGATCGCGATGGGGCAGCGCGTGCGGAACACGCAACCCGACGGCGGGTTGATCGGCGACGGGATGTCGCCCTGGAGGATGACGCGCTCGCGCTTGATCGTGGGGTCGGGGATCGGCACCGCGGAGAGCAGCGCCTCGGTGTACGGGTGCACCGGGTTCCGGTACAGCTCCTTCGCGGGCGCGATCTCCATGATGCGGCCGAGGTACATGACGATGACCTTGTCGGAGATGTACTCCACCACGCCCAGGTCGTGGGCGATGAACAGCATCGTCAGGCCGAGGTCGTCCTTGAGGTCCTGCAGCAGGTTGACGACCTGCGCCTGAATCGACACGTCGAGCGCGGAGACGGGCTCGTCGGCGACGATGAACTTGGGGTCCACCGCCAGGGCGCGGGCGATGCCGATGCGCTGACGCTGGCCACCGGAGAACTCGTGCGGGTAGCGGCGCATGTGCCCGGCGTTCATGCCGACGCGCTCGAGCAGGTCGGCGACGCGGTCTTCCTTGGCCTTGCCACGCGCCAGGTTGTGGATCGTCAGGGCCTCGCCGATGATGTCCCCCACCGACATGCGGGGGTTCAGGCTGGCGAAGGGGTCCTGGAAGATGATCTGCATCTCCTTGCGGTAGTCGCGCATCTTCGACTTGGGCAGCTTGGCGACGTCCACGCCCTCGAACATCACCTCGCCGGCCGTCGGCTCGATCAGCCGCAGGATCGCGCGGCCGGCCGTCGTCTTGCCGGAGCCGGATTCGCCGACCAGGCCGACGACCTCGCCTCTCCTGACGTCGAAGCTGACGTCCTCGACGGCCTTGACGTTCGCCACGACGCGGGAGAACACGCCACCGCGGATGGGGAAGTACTTGCGCAGGCCGCGGACCTGGAGCAGGTCGGCCTTCACCGCGTCGGTCGGAGCCGGGTTTCGGGGCGCCACCGTCTCGCTCACATCGCCACCTCGTTCTTCAGGTCGAGCTCGGCGTGCCGGATGCAGCGCACCATGTGCCCGCCGCCGCCGTCGACCAAGTCAGGGATCGCCTTCTTGCAGTCGTCGATCATGAAGCGGCAGCGCGGATGGAAGGCACAGCCCTCGGGCAGGTACAGCGGGTTCGGCACGTTGCCGGGGATCGCGATGAGCCGCTCCTGGTGCTCGGCGGCCTTGTCGACCCGGGGAATCGAGTTCATCAGGCCGAGGGTGTACGGCTGTTGCGGGTTCTTGAAGATGTCGACCACGCCAGCCTCTTCAACCGCGCGGCCCGCGTACATCACGACGACGCGGTCGGCCATCTCGGCCACCACGCCCAGGTCGTGGGTGATGAACAGGATCGACATGCCGATCTCGCGCTGCAGCGTGCGCATGAGGTCGAGGATCTGCGCCTGGATGGTCACGTCGAGCGCCGTGGTGGGCTCGTCGGCGATCAGCAGCTTCGGGTTGCACGACAGCGCCATGGCGATCATCACGCGCTGGCGCATGCCGCCCGACATCTGGTGCGGGTAGTTCTTGACGCGCTTGGCGGGCTCGGGGATGCCGACGAGGTCGAGCATCTCGGTCGCCTTGCGCATCGCGGCGCGGGGCGTCTCCTTCTGGTGGAGGACGATGGCCTCGGCGATCTGGTCGCCGACCGTATACACGGGGTTGAGGCTGGTCATCGGCTCCTGGAAGATCATCGAGATCTCGTTGCCGCGGATCCGCCGCATGTCGCGTTCGCTCTTCTTGACCAGGTCCTGGCCTTCGAAGAGGATCTGACCGCCGGCGATGCGCCCCGGAGGTACGGGGATCAGCCGCATGACCGACAGGCTCATGACCGACTTGCCCGAGCCGGACTCGCCGACGACGGCGAGGGTCTCGCCCTTGTCGATGTGGAAGCTGACGCCGTCGACCGCCTTGACCGTTCCCTCGTCGGTGTCGAAGTAGGTCTTCAGGTCGACGACCTCGACCAATCGCTTCTCGCTAGCCATGCGCGTGGAGGCTCCTCATGGCTTCGGAGCATACCGCATGTGCCGCCGCGGACGGGCAGGGCGGCGTTGCGCATAACTACACAGCCAGGCGGTGGGCACCGGCGAGCCGCGACCTGGCGCGGGGCCGGCGAAACCGGCCCAAGGAGGATGCAGCCGGCTGCAGTTGGCCCGCCGGAGGCGGGGCAACTGCGTGAGGTAGGGGCCGGCGCAGCCGGCCACCTACCGACGTTTGCGGGGATCGAACGCGTCGCGCAAGCCGTCGCCGACGAGGTTCCAGCAGAGCACCGCGAGGAAGATCGGAATGCCGGGGATCAGGAGCCAGGGGACGAACTGGATGCTGATGCCGCGGGCGGTGGCGTCGCGAAGCAGCAACCCCCAGCTGGCGGAGTCGACCTCTGAGGGACCGAGGCCGAGGAAGGACAGGCCGGTCTCGGCGAGGATGAACCCTGGGATCGCGAGCGTGAGGACGACCATGACGTAGCTGGCGGTGCCAGGGAGGAGGTGGCGGAACATGATGCGCATCTCGCTGCTGCCGAGCGCCTTGGCGGCCTGGGCGTAGTCCATCTCGCGCAGGCTGAGGACCAGGCTGCGGATCGTGCGCGCCAGGCCGCCCCAACCCACGAAGCCGAGCACGATGACGATCATCAGGAAGGTCTGGCCCGAGGTCATCGATAGGCCGAAGGCTTGGGCGAGCGGGTTGCGTGGGTCCTTCAACAGGGTCGCCAGCACGATGAGCAAGAACAACCCAGGGATGGCGTCGAGAACCTCGACGAGCCGCATGATGAAGTCGTCGACGAGACCGCCGTAGAAGCCGGCGATCACGCCGAAGACCATGCCGAGCGTGAGCGAGACCCACACGGCGAGGACGCCGATGGTGAGGGAGATCTGCCCGCCGTAGAGCACGCGGGAGAAGACGTCCTTGCCGAGGTTGTTGGTGCCCCACAAGAAGATGCGGGCCGGATCCTCGACGCCGAACAGGCGCAGGTCGCTCGTGAACGTTCCCAGGATCTTGTAGGGCTGCGAGGGGCGCCGAACGAGGAACTGGATCGGGTGGCGCGGGCCCTCGACGTTCTCGACGAACACGCGCTGGCGAGTGACCGGGTCGCGCTCCGAGACGAACTCGTACACGAAGGGGCGCGTCAGACGCCCGGTCTCGGGATCGATCCAGTGGACGGTCGTCGGCGGCATGAAGGCGGACACGGGGGTACGCCGGTACTCGTTGATGCCGTACGGCGCGATGAAGCCGGCGAAGGCCGCCATGAGGTACATCAACGCGAGGATGAGGAGGCCGAAGAGCGCGATCTTGTGCCGCCGGAACTGCTCCCAGACGATGCGGGCCTGGGTCTTGCTGGTGGGCCCGCCAGCCGGCGGCAGGACCGGGAGGACGTCCGAAGCCTTGCGCGCGGCCATCAGCTGAACCGAATCCGCGGATCGACCGTGGCGAGCAACAGGTCGGAGATGAGGTTACCGATCATCAGGAGCAGCGAGGAGATCACCAGGAAGCCGAGCACCACGTAGATGTCCTGGCGGGTGATGGCGTCGATCAGCCGTGGCGTGATGCCGGGCCAGGCCATGACGATCTCGACCAGGCCGGCGCCGCCGATCAGCGATGGCAGGAGGGCGCCGATCCCCGCGACGAACGGGATGATCGCCGGGCGGAGCGCGTGCTTGTAGGTCACCGAGCGCGACCCCAGGCCCTTCGCCCGGGCGGTGCGGATGAAGTCGCTCTCCAGGTACTCGACCATCTGGCCGCGGAGGACGCGGGTGAACCCGGCGATGCCGGCCGTGGCCACCACGAAGCCCGGCACGACCATGTGGTGCGCGACGTCCCAGAACTGGCGCCAGGGGCCGAACTCCTCCCAGCCGTTGCTGGTCATGCCCGCGACGGGGAACATGAGTCCCGAGTACCCGAAGGTGTCGCGCGTGAACCCGCGGAACAGGAAGATCGCCAGGATCAGCACCTGCGCGAAGAAGAAGTTGGGGATCGCAAGACCGAAGTAGCTGACGGCGGAGACCACCTGGTCGCCGAGCGAATACTGGCGGACCGCCGAGAACACGCCCAGCGGGACGGCCATCAGCCACAGCAAAACCGTCGCCAGGACCACGAGGTAGAGCGAGTTCTGGATCGGCCGGCGGATGACGTTGATCACCGGCTGGTTGCTGGCGAACGACAGGCCGAGATCGCCGCGGACGATGTTGCCCATCCAGCGGACGTACTGCACCATGACGGGCTGGTCGAGCCCGTACTGGGCGCGCAGGCGGTCGATCGTCTCCTGCCGGACGTTGGGCTCGAGCGCCTTCGTGGTCAGGAAGTCGCCCGGCACGAGCTGCGAGATCATGAACGCCAGCAGGGTCGCCCCGATAAAGGTCGGGATCAGGTGAAAGAATCGGCGGATCACATACGGGAGCAAGCTCGACCTCCCCGATTGGGTCTGGCGGCGGGTGCCGCTCGGTCAACATAGCGCGCGGTGAACGGGACGTGCGTGGCCGACCGTACGCCCCCAAGAGCAGGGCCGGGGGGCGGTCCGCGTGAAGCGGACCGCCCCCCGGGTTCGGCACCTAGCCTGGGTTCAGCGGACGTGCGTCAGGACGATCTCCCGGGTGCCCGTGAAGGCGCCCTTGTACTCGTCGGGAAGCTCGCCGCCGATCTTGGCGGACCACGCGGCGTGCAGCTGCGGGCTCACGAGGTACAGCACGGGGGCCAGCCCCGCCTCGATCTCCTGGATCTGCAGGCCGATCTCGCGGGCCGCGTCGGTGTCGAGCGTCTGCTTGCCCTGCTTGTTCAGCTGCTCCATGAGGGTCTCGGCGGGCGAGAGGCAGGAGCCGCTGGTGTTGTACATGTGCAGGAAGCCGTTGCAGTTGTAGACCGAGTCGCCGAAGGGCCAAGTGCGGCTGCCGCCGGTGAGGCCGATGAGGATCGCGTCGAAGGCGCGGTCGTCGCCGGTCGACAGCAGCTGGTCGACGAGCAACGAGAAGTCGAGCGCCAGGAGCTCGACCTCGACGCCGATCTCGCGGGCGCTGTCGGCGAAGATCTGGGTCATCTGCTCGCGCGACTGGTTGCCGGCGTTCGTCGCCAACGTGAAGCTGATGCGCTCGCCGTCGGCGTTGACCAAGAACCCCTGCGCGTCGCGCTGGCCATAGCCTGCGCGCGCGAGGTACTCGAGGGCGGCCTCGGGGTCGAACTCGTAGCGCGGGGTGCTGTCGTCGAGCCAGAAGGAGTTCGGCAGGTACACGCCCGAGTACATGGGCTCGGCGGCGCCGCTGAAGACCAGCTCGATGATCGCCTCGCGGTCGACGAGGTGGGCCATCGCCTTACGGAAGTCGACGTTGCGGAAGAGCGCTTCCTTGCCAGGGTTGGTCGCCTGGTTCCAGTTGAAGACGATGAAGGAGCTGGAGCCCGCGCCGCCGTAGCCCTCGAGCACGAAGGCGTCGACGTCGCCGTTCTGGATGGCGACGTTGATCACGCCGATGTCGTCGAGGTTGCGGGGGGCGAACAGGTCGATCTCACCGGCGAGGAACAGGTTGAGCTGGGCGTCCTGGCTGGCGATACGGTGGATGCGGCCGTCGAGGTAGGGCAGCGGGTTGCCGGCCTCGTCGACGTTCCAGTCGCCGAAGTAGGGGTTCTTGGCCCACACCAGGCGCTCGCCCGGCTGGAAGTTCGTCAGCATGAACGGGCCGTCGAAGATCAGCTGGTCGACGGGGGTCTCGGTGCCCCACAGCGCGTTGACGGCCTCGGCGCCGCCGGTGCGGTAGGCCTCGCCCAGGACCTTGTCGGGGACGGGGAAGAGCGCGACGGTGCCGAACGCGGTGCGGTCGGGGCCGGGGAAGGTGAAGCGCAGCGAGCGCTCGCCGGTGATCTCGAGCGTGATCTGCACGTCGTTGAGGAACCAGCCGTCGTACTTGTTCGAGCCGGTCTCGGGGTCGGTCTGCAGCAGGTAGCTGGCGAAGTAGTCCTGCACGGTGATCGGGTCGCCATTGGACCACTTCAGGCCCTCGCGCAGGACGACGTCGAAGACGGTGCCCTCCTCGTTGACCGTGAACGATTCGGCGGCGTAGGGGATCCACTCGTCGGAGTCCGGTCCCTGGGTGAGCAGGGTGGCCCACTGCATCATGTCGGTGACCTCGTTGGTCTCCGACTGCAGCACCGGCTGGAACGTGCGCGGGTCGCTCAGCGTGGCCTGGACGATGGTGCCGCCCATCGCGGCCTCGCCCAACGGCGTGGTCGTCCAGGACGACGGGTACACGAACGGGTTCGCCAGGGCGAAGGCGGTGACCGCCACGAACGCCAGGCTCAGGATCAGCTTCCTCATGCTACCTCCAGGGGTGACCGCGGCGCATGGTGACTGCTACCGCGTCCGAGATGCTCCGCGGTCGGCGACCGCAAGCCCGGGTACCGGGCCCGGACCCGTCGTAACCCTGTCTGGGTGCCGCTCCGGCCGCCCGGGCCAGGGTCATCTCGACGCCCTCACGCTACCGCGCGGACCGGCGACGCGCAACCGTCGCGGCGGTACGGGCTCGTGGTGCTTGTCACGCGCGCGCCGGAACGGTACCGTACGACCACGGCGCCCGGCCAGCCCATCTAGTTGCGATCCATCCGTTGGGGAACCTGGTCGGACGAAATGTAAGAGGCTGTGGCGTCGCCCGAGGAGGTCGAGACGTGGTGCGTTCATTCCTGATGGTGGTGCTCGCGACGGTGCTCAGCGTCGGTTTCGCGGGACCGCGAGACAATAGCGTGATCGTCGGTGCCGCGCAGGAGCCGACGGTCATCGGCGACCTGCTGCAGGTGCTCGGGAGCCAGGCGATCGCGGCAGAACACAACCTCTGGCTCTTCGAGGGGCTCTACAGCATCGACCTCGACGCCAACCTCCAACCGGCCCTCGCGACCGAGGTCGCCACGGTCGAGAACGGCCGCCTGAGCATCTCGGTGGCCGACGACGGTACCCAGACCGTGGCGATGAGACTGACCCTCCGCGACGACATCTTCTGGTCCGACGGCACGCCGATCACGACCAAGGACCTCGAGTTCGTCAACGACGTCGTGACGACGCCGGGCGTCTCGCTGGCGGGCATCAGCTACTACCAGCGGTTCAGCTACGAGACGATCGACGGCCTCAACTTCGTCGTGACGTTGAGCCCGGCACAGAGCTCGGACCTCGCGGGCTCACCGATGCCCGTCCTGCCGGCGCACGTCCTACAGGACGCGTGGACCGAGGCCAAGGCCGCCGCCGCCGACGTCGACCCTTCGCGCAAGACCGAGATCTTCCGCGGCGTGTTCACCGACTTCGGGTCGTCGGGCGCAGTCAACGCCGGCGCCACGGTCTTCTCGGGCGCGTTCCAGGCGACCCGCTGGGTCCCCGGTTCGTCGATGGTGTTCCAGCGCAACCCGTTCTACTTCGATCACCCGGCCGACCAGTCCGCGTACGCGCGCACCGTCGAGTACCGCTACGTCACCGACACCAACTCGCTGCTCTTCCAGATCGTGACGGGCGCCGTCGACACCGTGTCGAGCGTGTCGATCAGCTTCGACCAGGCCCTCTCGCCGCAGATCACCTCCCGCGCCGTCGACCGCTACGACATCTTCTTCGTGCCGGGCGCCGTGTGGGAGCACCTCGAGATCAACCAGTTCACCAACGTGCAGCAGGTCGCCGACCTCATGCTGGACGACGTCCGCACGCGCAAGGCGCTCGTCCATGCGATCGACCGCCAGGGCATGACCGACGCGCTGTTCGAGGGCCTCCAGCCCGTGGCGCACTCCAACGTGTCGCCCGGTGACCCGACCTACAACCCCGATGTCCCGCAGTACGCCTACGACCCGGAGCAGGCCAAGACCTACCTTGAGGAGCTCGGTTGGGTCGCCGGCTCGGACGGCATCCTGCAGCGGACCGTCGACGGGCGCACCGTGCGCTTCGAGCTCGAGTTCGTGACCACTGCCGGCAACGCTGTCCGTGAGCGCCAGCAGCAGTTCATCGCCGAGGACCTCAGGCAGATCGGCATCGACGTGCGGATCAACAACGCCCCGTCGAACGTCGTGTTCGCCAACGAGTTCATCAACCGCGCCTACGACGGTGCGTGGACCGGCATGTTCATGTTCGCGTGGGTGTCGAGCCAGGCGAGCTCGCTCAACGCCGCGACCTACGTCTGCCGCTTTGCCCCGACGCCGGACAACGGCTTCGCCGGCCAGAACGCCGGCGGCGCGTGCTCCGAGCGTTACGACGCGTTGCGCGATCAGGCCGTCGCGGAGCTCGATCTCACCAAGTCGCTGCCGATCTACCAGGAGATGCAGGTCGTCTACGCCGAGGACCTCCTGGCGATCCCGCTGATCTTCCGCTCGACGCCGTACGTGACCTCGCTGGACCTGGTCAACTACGTGACGAGTACCTTCGGCAACGGCAACGGCTACCCGCCCACGCGACCGGCATGGGTCGGCTGGGCGCAGAACGGTGCCGTCAAGATGTTCGATCAGTCCGATTACGCCACCCAGTACGGGTTCTGAGGACCCTGATCCAGCACTGAGTCACGTCGTCGGTCGGCCCGCGGGACACTCCGCGGGCCGACCGCACACGGTGCCCCCGGGAGCGGCCCACCGACCATGTTCACCTACGTCGTTCGACGTCTCATGCAAATGCTGCCGCTGCTCTTCCTCGCGTCGGTCGCGATCTTCTCGCTGGTCTCTCTGCAGCCCGGCGACCCGCTGGACGAACTGCGCATGGCCGACCCGATGATGACGCCTGCCCAGTTCGAGGAGTTGAAGCGCGCCTACGGGCTCGACCAGCCGATATATGTACGCTATTTCAAGTGGCTTGGCCGCACGCTGTCCGGCGACCTCGGTCGCTCGCGTACCTACGGCGTCCCTGCGACCGAGCTCATCTTCGAGCAGCGCCTGCCGCGCACCCTGGTCCTGACGATTACCAGTCTGACGATCGCGCTGCTGATCGCGGTCCCGGTCGGCATCTTCTCGGCCGTCCGGCAGTACTCCGCGGGCGACTACACGATCACGTTCCTTTCGTTCGTCGGGCTGTCGACCCCGAACTTCTTCCTGGGGATCATCTTGATGTACCTTTTCGTGATCTTCTTGCCGGAGCAGTTCGGCTGGCGGGGCCTCCCCGCGGGTGGCATCCCGAACGTGATGTTCTCGGACATTCAGGCGGGCTGGGTGACGCCGGGTGAGTTCGCGCGGGCCTGGATGACCCACCTGGCTCTGCCGGTCTTCACGCTTGCGAGCGGCTCGCTGGCCGCGTGGACGCGCTTCATGCGCGCGAGCATGCTGGAGGTCCTCAACCAGGACTACGTCCGCACGGCCCGCTCGAAGGGCCTGGCGGAGCGCAAGGTGCTGTTCAAGCATGCGCTGCGCAACGGTCTGATCCCGATCGTCACGCTGGTGGGCCTGTCGATGCCGGCGCTGTTCAACGGCGCGCTGATCACCGAGACGATCTTCTCGTATCCGGGCATGGGCCGCGCGATCTTCGAGGCTCTCGTCAACAAGGACTACAACGTGGCGATGGCGGCGTTGGTCTTCATCGCCCTCCTGGTGGTCGTGTTCAACCTTCTCGCCGACGTGATGTACGCGGTCGTCGACCCGCGCATCCGGTACGACTGAGGTGTGTGGCTGATGGCGGCGACCCTTCCCGTAACACCGAAGCGTGAACGCTCCGAGAGCACCTGGGCGATGGCGTGGCGCCAGCTCCGCCGTCACCGATTGGCGATGGCCTCGCTCGCCATCCTCGCCGCGCTCATCCTGACCGCGGTGTTCGCTCCCGTCCTGGCCCCGTACGATCCGGCGGCGCAGCCGCGGGGGGGCAACCTCCGCGCGCAGTACTTCCAGGCGCCGTCCTCCGCCCACTGGCTCGGCACCGACGACCTCGGCCGGGACGTCCTGTCACGCCTGCTCTACGGTTCCCGGGTCTCGCTCCTGGTTGGCTTCCTGGCGGCGCTCTCCAGCGTGTTGGTCGGGACGGTCATGGGCTCGCTGGCCGGGTACTTCGCCGGTCGGCCCCTGCGCTTCTACGATGGGCCGCTGGCGCGCCCCAAGGATGGCTGGAGGGGGGGCTTCGCATTGTGGCGGCCGATCTCCTGGATCGGCTTGTATGGCCTGTTGTTCGTGGTCGCACAACTCGCCTGGACACTCGCTGGCGGACCGTTCCAGAGTGGGTTGGCCGGTGAGTGGACGCGTAACGCCATCCTGTCGACGCTCGGGTTGCTCGTGACCTGGGGCGTGGTGGCCGTGATCGCTTGGCGCGGCCTGCGCGCGCAGTTCCGGCTCGACCTCGACATCGTCATCAGCCGTCTGATCGACTTCATGCTCACGTTGCCGAGCCTGCCGATCCTCCTGGTGCTCTCGGCGATCCTGCGCGACCCGCGCTCGCCGGTCGGCAACTGGATGTACGGCACCTTCGGCTCAGCCTCCAGCGTCGTGATCATCATCATGATCCTGGTCCTCTTCGGTTGGATCACGACGGCGCGGCTGGTCCGCGCGTCGTTCCTCTCGCTTCGTGAGCGTGAGTTCACCATGGCGGCGCAGGCGCTGGGGACGTCGAACGTCGGAATCATGTTCCGGCACCTCGCGCCGAATGCCATAGCGCCGATCATCGTCGAGGGGACGCTGCAGGTCGGGATCGCCATCCTCGTCGAAGCCGCTCTCTCGTTCCTCGGATTCGGTATCCAGCCGCCGGTGTCCACCTGGGGCAACATGCTGACGAACGCCCAGACGTACATCTTCTTCGCGCCCTGGCTGGCGTTCCCGCCGGGCGGGATGATCGTGCTGACGGTCTTGGCGATCAACTTCCTCGGCGACGGCCTACGCGACGCGCTCGACCCCAACCGCAAGCGCTGAGCGGCGTCGACTGGGCATCGACACGGAACGGGGCGGGGTCCGCGAAGACCGCGCCCCGCTGGCGCTGGTGGTGTACTCCCGCGCCAAGCGCGGGAGTGCCTGCTGTTCCGCGCTTCAGCGCGGAACAGGTGCGGTGCCCCTAGCGGGGCACCGCCTGGAGCAGGAGCGCCAGCACGCCCCAGGTGACGCCGAGGTAGATGGTGACGCGCTGCAGGCCGCCGGCGGTACCGCCGCGGGTGCCGAAGTCGATGCCACCACCGCCCCCGCCGCCGAGGCCCTCGCCGAGGCCCGCCTGCTTGGGCTCCTGCATGAGGATGACCAGCGTGAGCAACAGCGAGACGAGCACGAAGGGGATCAGGACCAGCCAGAACAGCATGAGGACTCCTCAAGGGGCGCCGTGGGGGCGCAGCGTGTCGGTTGGTGCCGAGGGCGGGAGTCGAACCCGCACGGGTTGCCCCGGTCGATTTTGAGTCGACTGCGTCTACCGTTCCGCCACCCCGGCTGGGGCCACCGGGCGGCACGCCCGGTCGAATCGAGATGATACCAGAACGCCGCCGCCCAGGCTGGTCGTGCAGCGCGACGATCCAGGTGGCGGCGGCCGGCGACCGCGGCGCGCCCGGGTCCCTGGCCCCGGGCATGCTAGATTGACGCGGAACGCGCCTGCGCGGCCGCGCAGTCGCGCGACTGCGCGGCCGCCCACACCAAGAACCATGCCCCATCTCGCCGTCCTGCGCTTCCCCGGATCGAACTGCGACGACGACGCCCGCCACGCCCTCGAGCGTGTGACCGGCGCCGACGTTCGCTTCGTGTGGCACGCGGACAGCGACCTCGGTGGCGCCGGTGGCGTCCTGATCCCCGGCGGCTTCAGCTACGGCGACTACCTCCGCTCGGGCGCCCTGGCGGCGCAGAGCCCGGTGATGCACGCCGTGCGCGCGTTCGCCGAGCGCGGTGGACCGGTCCTGGGGATCTGCAACGGCTTCCAGGTGCTGACGGAGGCGGGCATGCTCCCGGGCGCGCTGGCGCGCAACGAGGGGCTTGCGTTCGTCTGCCGGACGGTGACCGTCGAGGTCCAGCGGGACGACCACCCGCTGCTCGCCGGCCTGCGCCGCGGGCAGCGGCTCCGCCTGCCCGTCGCGCACCACGACGGGCGCTACGTTGCGGACGACGCCACCCTCGACGCGCTCGAGGCCGAGGGCCGCGTCGTGCTGCGCTACCTGCCGGCCTCCGACGCGGATGGGAACCCCAACGGGGCGATGCGCGACATCGCCGGCATCATTGGCGGTCGCGGCAACGTGCTCGGCATGATGCCGCACCCGGAACGCGCCGCCGAGGCCCTGCTGGGTGGCGAGGATGGTGTGCCGCTGTTGCGCGCCTTCGCGCGCGCGGCGGGGGTGGCGGCGTGAGCGAGCGCCCCGCGCTGCCGCCGCTGGCGCCGGATGGCGCCTGGCCGGATGCGCCTGCGAACGCCGCGCCCGCGGGCGTGGTCGTCGACCGCACGAAGGCGGCGACCTTCGGGCTCACGGCGGAGGAGTTCGACCAGGTGGTCGGGCACCTCGGCCGTCTGCCGGTCGCGGTCGAGGCGGCGATGTTCGGCGCGCTCTGGAGCGAGCACTGCGGCTACAAGAACTCTCGCCCGCTGCTGCGGCGGCTGCCCACGGAGGGCCCGCAGGTGCTGCAGGGCCCGGGCGAGAACGCCGGCGTGGTCGACGTGGGCGACGGCTGGGGCGTCGCGTTCAAGATGGAGTCGCACAACCACCCCAGCGCCGTCGAGCCCGTCCAGGGCGCCGCGACGGGCGTCGGCGGCATCCTGCGCGACATCTTCGCGATGGGCGCGCGCCCCTTCGCCGTGCTCGACGCGCTGCGCTTCGGCGACCTCGCGACCGCCCGCACCCGCTACCTGCTGCACGGGGTCGTCGAGGGCATCGCGGGCTATGGCAACGCGATCGGCGTGCCGACGGTGGGCGGCGAGATCGCCTTCCATCCCAGCTACCAGGAGAACCCGCTGGTCAACGTCATGGCGCTCGGTCTGCTGCGGCACGAGGAGCTGCAGTCCGGGACCGTCGGCGCGGTCGGCCACGTGCTGCTCTACGTGGGCGCCAAGACCGGGCGCGACGGCCTGGGCGGCGCGGTGTTCGCGTCCGCCGACCTCAGCGCGGCCTCGGACGCCGATCGGCCGGCGGTCCAGGTCGGCGACCCCTTCCTCGAGAAGCTGCTGTTGGAGGCCTGCCTGGAGGCGATCCAGGTGGGGTTGGTCGCCGGCGTCCAGGACATGGGCGCCGCGGGCCTCACCTCCAGCGTGGGCGAGATGGCCCACCGCGCCGGCCTCGGCGTCGACCTCGACCTCGGCCGCGTGCCGCGCCGGGAGCGCGGCATGACGCCGCTCGAGGTCATGCTGTCGGAGTCCCAGGAGCGGATGGTGCTCACCGCCGTTCCCGGGCGCGAGGACGAGCTCATCGCGCTGCTGCGCCGCTGGGAACTCGACGCGGTGCCGGTCGGCGTGGTGCGTGACCACGGTCGCTTCCGCCTGTTCGAGGGCGGCGAGCTGGTCGCCGACATGCCCGTGGGACCGCTCAACGACGCGCCCACCTACGTGCGCGAGGGCCGCGAGGACCCCGCCGTGACGGTGGCGCGCGAGCGTTCCCTCGACGACCTCCCGCCGCCGACCGACGCCGGCGCCGCCCTGCTGGACCTGCTCGCCGACCCGACCATCGCCAGCAAGCGCGCCGTGTACGAGCGCTACGACCACCAGGTGATGACGAACACGGTGGTGCTGCCGGGTGCCGCCGACGCGGCCGTCCTGCGGCTCAAGGACAGCGACCGAGCGGTCGCGGCCACCGTCGACTGCAACGCCCGCTACGTCCTGCTGGCGCCGCGCCACGGCGCGGCACTCGCCGTGGTCGAGGCGGCCCGCAACCTCGCCGCCGTCGGTGCCACGCCGCTCGGCGTCACCGACAACCTCAACTTCGGCAACCCGACGGTCCCCGAGGTCTACTTCCAGATGGCCGAGGCGGTCGAGGGCATCCGCGAGGCCTGCCTGGCGCTGCGCACGCCGGTCACCGGCGGCAACGTCAGCCTGTACAACCAGTACCGGGCCATTGAGGGCGTCCGCGCGGTCCTGCCGACGCCGACGATCGGCATGGTCGGCGTGTTGCCCGACGTCCGCCACCGCGCCACGATGGCGCTCACGCGCGACGGCGACGCCATCTTGCTGCTCGGCGAGGGGGCCCCGTCGCTGGGCGCCAGCAGCTACCTCGTCCGCGTCCACGGGCTCGAGGCCGGGGCGCCACCCGCGCTCGACCTCGCCGCCGCCGACCGGCTGGTGACGACGCTCGCCGGCCTGGTGCAGGCGGGCCTGGTCGACACGGCGCACGACGTCGGCGACGGCGGCATCGCGGTCGCCATTGCCGAGATGGCGATCGCCGGCGGCCGCGGGGTCGACGCGGAGATCCCCGCGGGGTGGGCGCCGCGCGACGACGCGGCGCGCGGCGCGACGCCCAGCGACGTGGCGGCCCTGTTCGGCGAGGCGGCCCACCTGGCGCTGGTCGCGGTGCCCGAGGATCGCGTCGCCGCGGTGACCGAGGCGGCGGAGGCCGGCGGCGTGCCGTGCCGGCGCGTCGGCCGCGCCGGCGGCGACCGCATCGTGCTGCGCTCCGGCGCCGTCGGCCTCGACGTGGCCCTGGCGGACGCGCGCGAGGCCTTCGAGCGCACGATCGCCGAGGCCCTGGCGTGAGGGCCGACGCCATGGCCGGCTGGCCGGACGACGACCACCCGCGCGAGGAGTGCGGCGTCTTCGGCGTCCACCTGCGGCCGGGTGCGGAGGGCGACGTCGCCGGCCTGGTGCAGGTGGGCCTCTTCGCGCTGCAGCACCGCGGCCAGGAGTCGTGCGGCATCTGCGCCGCCAGCCCCGCCGAGCTGCGCATCGAGAAGGACATGGGCCTCGTGGCGGAGGTGTTCACCGAGGAGCGGCTCGACAAGCTGCGCTTCGAGGGCGCCCGCACGGGCATCGGGCACACGCGTTACTCGACGACCGGCTCGTCGCTGCGCTTCAACGCGCAGCCCCTGACGGTCCGCTCCAACAAGGGCCTGCTGGCGCTCGCCCACAACGGCAACTTCACCAACGCCCGCGCCATCCGCGACGCGATGCTCACCGCCGGCGCCGTGTTCCAGACGACCAACGACTCCGAGGTCATGATCAAC
>CAZJUA010000031.1:0-4082 GCA_964549045.1 uncultured bacterium
CGGCGCGCACCTGTACCCGCGCCTGGGACCGACCAGCGAGTGGGACACCGCCGCCGCCGAGGCGATCGTCGTCGGCGCCGGCGGCCTGCTGCGGCGCGCCGGTGACGGTGGGTCGCTCGTATACAACAAGCGCGATCTGCGGAACCCGGACTTCTATGCCGCCTGGGGACCGGAGGCGCCGCACCCCTGAGGGCGCCGCGCGGCCCGCTGCGACGCCCGCTGCGAGGCTGCGATCCCGGCCACCAGCGCCGCGCACCAGACGAGCGCCAGCCCCAGCGATCCGAGCCACACGTACGGCGTCCGCCAACCGACGGGCACCGAGACGTCGACCAGCAGCACGTCCGGTCCGGCTTCCGCCTGCGCGAGTGAGCGGCCGTCGTGGCCCCAGACCATCGAGGGTCCGTCGTGCGAGGCCACCACCACCGGGCGCCCGACGGACCACGCGACCAACCTCCCTGCCCGCGCGTGCCACCAGGGCGTGCCGGTGCCGTTCGCCCACCCGTCGTGCGCGAGCACGAGCAGGACGTCGGCACCCCGGCGCACGCGGTCGATGGCCTCGTCGAGGAAGAGCGACTCCCAGCAGATCAGCACGCCGAGTCGCCAGCCGGCCGCGAGCAGCGGCCAGCGCTCGCCGATCCCGGGCGTCAGCCAGTCCTCGTAGCCGGGGATCAGCCTGCGCTTGTCGAACGCGAACACGACGCCGTGGCGATCCGCGAGGGCCGCGGCGTTGCGCCAGACGCCATCGGGGGTGCGCCGGAACGCGCCCGCCAGCACCGCCGCGTCGAGCTCGCGCGCCACGGCGAGCAGCGGCGACGCGTCGTCCGCCAGTTCCTTCGCGAGGGCCGCCTCGGGCCACACGTGCAGGTCGGCCCGCAGCGGGGCCGATCCCGCGGCGAACGCGGAGAGGCGATCGAGCCCGGGCGCCTCCCCGTCGGGGATCTGCAGCACGGCAACGGAGCGCGAGGGCGCCGTCGGCGCCACACCGGCCGCACCCTGCAAGGCGGCAGCGACGAGCACCGCGGCGGCGGCGGCCGGCCACCAAGCGCGGGCGCCGGGGAGGCCGAACGCGCCCCGTCCGAAGGCGGCCGCCGCGACGCCCAACACCCCCCAGGCCACCCCGAGTCCGGTCGGGCCGGCCAGCGCCGCGAGCGCGACGAGGGGGCCGCCGACCAGCGCGTACCCCACGGTCACCGGGAAGGGCAGCGGCCACGGCTGCGCGTGGCTCACGACCAGGTCGAGCGCCGACCAGGCGGCGATCCAGGGGAGCGGACGCCAGGCGAGCGGTGCGGCCGGCCACGATCGAACCGCGAGGCCGGCCGAGGCGGCCCCGAGCGCCGCGTAGGCGACCGCCACCGCCGCGCTCACCGCCCACCACGCAGGCGGGTCGTAGACCCGCAGGCCCTCGTAGCCGATCGCGGGCACCGGCAGCAGAGCGATCGCCGCCAGCGACGCCGCCCGCCACGTGCGCGCCCGCACCAGCCGCGGCCACAGCAGGCCACCCGCGGCCACCGACGCCCACCACGGCCCCCCCTTCGTCCCGGAGGCCGCCAGCAGACCCGCGGCAGCCAAGGCGACGACGAGGTCGACCGCGAGGCGCGTGGCCTCCACGGGGGTTTCGGTCGACTGGACCGAGGCGGCCGGGCCCGCTCGCACCGCGCGCGTAGCGCTGGCTCGGCGCCGAGCGCTGGCCCCGGGCTCAGCGCGGGCGCCGGGTGGGGCTCCGGGTGGGGCGCCGGCGATCATCGGCCGCCGCTCCCGCTCACGGATCGCCCCACAGGTAGGCCGCGCTCAGCGGCCGCGGCCAGGTGATCGGCCGCTCGCCGTCGTCGTCGGGCAACAAGAGGCACTGGAGCCGGTGCCAACCGGGGCCGGGGACGCGCACGGCGCCCTCGAGGGACACCAGCCGACCGGCCACCGCCTCGACGAGGACGAACGGCCGACCGTCGAAGGCGGGGACCTGACGGTCGTCGAGCAGGCAGGTGGCGACCAGCGCCCCGCGGCCCCGCTCGCCCGGCAGGTAGCGCAGCACGAAGCGCTGCGTCGCGCCCACCGGGGCGCGGGTGATCCGCACGAGGCGCTGGTCGTCGCCGCCGACGACCCATTCGGCCGCGTCGTCCACGAGGTCGGCCGGCGGTTCGCTCCGTTCGGGCCCGCTGTGGCTCGTCGCGCCCCGCCACGGCGTGGTGCCCGGCGGTCTCAACAACTCGACGTCGCTCCAGGGGTAGAGGCCCGGCGGCGCCCGATCGCCGTACCGCGCGAGCGCCTCGTCGGCGTCGAGCTCGGCCACGGCCGGCGCGACCGGCGGCCAGGGCAGGACGGTCCAGTGGATGGCGTGTTCGACGCGGCCGAGCCGCTCGGCGTGCACCGACCACGCGACCTCCTCGCCACAAGCGAGCGACAGTGGCCCGCCGGCGTCGACCGCCAAACCATCGACGAAGACGCGCGGCAGCACCGTCAACGAGGCGACCGCAGCGTCCGTGAGGGTCAGCGTCGCGACGAGGTCGCCGGCGCTCGTCAACTCGGCGGTGCTCGCGAGACCGATGACGGCGGGGTGCCCGCACGCAGGCGACGAGGCCCAAGCGACCCCCGGGAGGGCGGCGACGAGGACCACCGCGCGCCATGCCGCCATCGCGGTCGCCGACCAGCATGGCGCCGGCGCCCACCAGGGGCGGCGCGGGGCGCGGCCTCGACCCTGTTGGGTCGAGGCGCGCAGGAAGAAGGGCTTCATCCGTAGAAGTAGTCGGAGGTGTAGAGGCTGTGGCCGTGGCCGTGGATCGAGATGCCCTTGTGCCAGCCGCGGGCGAGGACGTCGGTGACGACGGCCTGCGGGCAAGACACCCGGTGGCTGGCGGACACCGGCGCGAGCGAGGTGATGTAATTCGTCGCGCTGGCGCCGGACACGCGCCGCTCGACGTCGGGCGAACGGGCGACCAGCCTGCCGTTGGCATAGAGGCGCACGTTGTGGGCCAGGTAGCTCGACTTGTACGAGCCGCTCGAGGTCGAAGCCATCGCCTGGAGGCTGGTGTACGTGCCGGGCGAGATGGTGGCGCACTTGTACAGCTCGTAGTACGCGTCGGCGAAGGAACCGTTCGCGAGCCCGATGCGGTACTGGCTCGCCGTCGGCGCGGGATCGCTGGGGGCGGGGTCGCTCGGCGTCGAGCCGCCGCCGTCATCGCCACCGCCGCCGCTCCCAGCGAACGCCAACGTGACGGCCAGCAGCCAGGCGAGGGCGACGCCCGCGTGGCGTGGGCGCGCGCGGATCATCGCGCCACTCCGAGGTCGGCGAGCAGGCGGGATCCGGGCGAGTCCGCGGTAGCGCGCACCGTGCCGGTGGCGTCCGCCGCGCCGTTCAGCCGTGCCGCGACGGTCCGCAGTCCGGCCAGATCGATCTGGCCGGTCGCCGCCCAGCCCCCGTGCAGGTCGGTCACCGCCAGCCCGTACGCCGCCAGCCTCGCGCGCAGCTCGGTGGGCGCGGCGCGCAGCACGAACGCGTGCGCCTCGGGAGACATCGCCGCCAGCGCGTCGTCCGAGAAGCGCAGCAGGTTCGTGGTGCGGCCCATCGTCAGGTGCGGGAAGCGCTCGACCACCTCCGGCGGCAGCGCGCGCCCGTCGAGGAGCAGGTGGTCACCGCTCGGCGCGACCGTCAGCGACCTGCCGAGCTCGCTCAGGTCGAACACCTGGGCGATCTGCGCCTCGGTCCAGGCCTCGACCGGCGCGCCGCCGCCGACGCCCTGGCAGCCGGCGAGCACGAGGGCCGCGGCCACCAGCGCGAGCAGGGCCCGTCTGGGCTCCCGCGCGGCGACGATGCCGGGGCGCGGGCCGCCGCCCGCCGTGGGGGGACGGTTCTCCGGTTTGGGTGGGGGGACGGGACGGGACATCGACGCCTCCTTCGTGGTCGCGACGCCACCCGGACCGGGCTCGGCGTCCGACGCGGTACCGGCACCGACACGGCGCCGGTGCTCGAGGGCGAGCGTAGGGGCACCGCCCGGTGGTGTCGGGCGCGAGGACGGCCCAAGCCCAACCGCGCTGGTCCGGCGTCCCGGGCGGCCCCGACGATCGGCGGCCCGCCGGATCGCCCCGCC
>CAZJUA010000032.1:0-15869 GCA_964549045.1 uncultured bacterium
GTCGGCTCGTTCGTGGGGCGCTCACGGGGTCGCCTCCAGGTCCTCTTCGAGCTGCTGCCGACGCGGGCGTCGGCTCGTTCGTGGGGCGCTCACGGGGTCGCCTCCAGGTCCTCTTCGAGCTGCTGCCGACGCACGATGTCGGCGTAGTACCCGCCCTTGGCCAGCAGGGCGTCCGGGGTGCCGCTCTCGACGAGCTTGCCGTCGTCGAACAGCAGGACGCGGTCGCTGTGCTGGAAGGCGGAGACGCGGTGGGCGACCACGATCGTGGTTCGCCCCTGCTGCACGCGGCGTAGCCCCTCGAGGATGCTGGCCTCGGTCTGCGTGTCGACGGCCGAGAGGGCGTCGTCGAAGATCAGCACGCTGGGGTCGCGGATGATCGCGCGGGCGATGGCCGTGCGCTGGCGCTGGCCGCCCGACAGGGTGACGCCGCGTTCGCCGAGCTGCGTGGCGAAGCCGAGCGGGAAGCCGTCGACGTCGCCCTCGAGCTGGGCGAGGCGGGCGACCTCGCGCACGCGCCGCTCGCGGGTCTCGTCGTCCTCGGTCTCCGGGATGCCGTACGCGATGTTGTCGGCGATCGTGTCGCCGAAGAGGAAGGGCTCCTGCGGCACCAGGCCGATGCGTCGGCGCAACACGGCCACCGGGATGCGGCGCACGTCGATGCCGTCGACGAGCACCACGCCCTCGTCGGGGTCGAGCAGGCGGGTGATGAGCTTGACGATGAGGGTCTTGCCGGCCCCGGTGCGGCCGGTGATGCCGATCGCCTCGCCCGCGCGGATGCGGAAGCTGACGCGGTCGAGCACCTTGCGGCCGCCAAGGGTCAGGCTCACGTCGCGGAACTCGATGTCTCCGTGCAGCGTCCGCACGTCCCCGCGGGTGTCGGGGCCGTCCTTGATCTTGGTCGGGACGTCGAGGATCGCTCGCAGGCGGTGCCACGAGGTGGTGCCGCGCTGGAGGATGTTGGCGATCCAGCCGAGCGCGATGAGTGGCCACTGGATGCCCTCGAACAGGAAGACGAAGGAGGAGAACTGGCCGATCGTCAGGTCGCCGCCGAGGCCGAGCACCAGCCGGCCGCCGACGAGCAGCAGCACCGAGATGGTGACGCCGAACATGAGCTCCATCAGCGGGAACAGCGGTCCCTCGACCTTGGTCAGCGCCAGGTTGCGGCGGATGAACTCGTCGTTGAGGCGCTCGAAGCTGTCGAGTTCGCGGTCCTCGATGCCGAAGCCCTTGACGACGCGGATGCCGGAGAAGTTCTCCTGCGCCATCGCGGAGACGTTGGAGAACTGCTCCTGCACGCGTTCGTAGCGGCGGTGCACGACGCGCAGCAGGAGGAAGAAGGTGACGGTGATGAAGGGGACGATGCCGAGCGTGAGCAGGCTGAGGCCGGCGTCCAGTTGGAACATCCGGTAGAGGGTGAAGGCGAGCACGAGGGTGGTGTTGGTGCCCATCATGACGGCGACGCCGATCAGCATGCGCACGGCGTTGAGGTCGGCGGTGAGGCGGGCCATGAGGTCGCCGACGCGGTGGTCGTCGTAGTAGGAGGGGTCGAGGCTGGTGAAGTGCGTGAAGAGGTCGTGGCGGATGTCGAACTGGATCTCCCACGAGGCGTTGAGCAGCGAGCGGCGGACGACGACCATGGTCGCCGCCGCGGTGATGCCGATCGCGAGGATGGCGCCGATGTACGCCCACACCGTGGTCATGCTCATGCGATCGGTCAGGAAGGCATCGATGGCGCGGCCGACGACGATCGGGGTGAGGGTGCTGAGGAAGGCGAAACCCACCATCAGGGTGACGCCGAGGCCGTACGCCCGCGGGTAGCGGCGAACGTAGCGGCTCAGGTCACGGAAGGTCTGCAGCACGGGGTTCCCTTCGGGGCGTCGCGTCGTGGGCTCCGCGCCCGGGCGACTCCATCGGCAGATGGCGATGAAGCGTCACGCAAAATCGCCGAAGGCAACTTTACACCCACCGGTCGCCGACGAAGCGACGCCCGGGGCACGGTTCGGCGGCGCGCGAGCGGCGCCGAATGGTGCCGGGGCGAACCCGTGGGCGGCTCGAGGCTCGGGTCAGGGCACGCGCAGCGAGCCGCCATAGGGCTCACCGTTCAGCGTGAGCTCGAAGCGCACGACGCCGGGGTAGGTGGTGGTCCAGGTCCCGGCCACGCGGCCGCCGCCGCGCACCTGGCTGCGGGCGACGAGGAACCGCTCACCCTCGAGCGTGGTCGCGGTCACCTCGGCCGTCACTTGCGGGATGCCTGGCTCGATGAACCACAGGTACGGCAGCGCGCGCGGGGCGGGCTGGCGCACGGTGACGTCGACCCGTGGGATCGGCACCGGGACCGGTTGCGCGTTGACGGTCAGCACCAGCCGCCCGTCCTGGGGGAGCGCGCCCGGTGGCAGCGACTGGCCCACGACGCCGTCGGGCAGGCCGATCTCCGACACGTACAGCGTGTCGACGACGAACCCGCCGGCGAGCGACCTCGCCTCGGCCTCGCTCAGGCCACCGAGGACCGGCAACCCGCCGGTGTCCGCGACCTCCGGCCCGTCGGCCACGATCAGGCGGAGCACCGCGTCGGCCAGGATGACGTCGCGGTAGGGGGCCAACGACTGGGCCAGCACCGTGTCCCGCGGGGCGACATTGGAGGGCAGGCGCTCCACGGCCACCTGGGACTCGGCCAGGCCCGCGATCACCGCGAGCTCGGTCGCGTCCTCGAGCGTCAGGCCGACGAGATCTGGCACGAACGTCTGGCTGGGTCGCGGCCCGAGCGACAGCACGAGGTCGACGGCCGCGTCGCGCCCGACCGTGCTGCCGGCCGCGGGCGTCTGGGCCAGGACGACGTCCGCCGGCGCGTCGACGTGGATGCGCACCAGCCGCCCCAGCCGGAGCCCCGCCTGCTCGAGCGCGTCGGCCGCGGCCGAGGCCGAGGTCAGCCCGACCAGCCGCGGCACGTCCGTGGGCGCGAGCTGCCCGCTGGGGAGGGCGACGCTGAGCCGCACCTCGCGCCCCGGCCGCAGCGTCTGCCCGGGGCCGGGATCGCTGGCGAGCACCGAGCCGACGGCGTGATCGTCGGTCGCGATCGGGTTCGGGGTCACCCGCAGGCCCAGCCCATGCAGCCGCGGGGCCGCCTCGGCGTAGGCCGTTCCCACGACGTCGGGCACCACGACGACCGCGTCGTTGGCGCGGCGGGCGAAGCCGACGAACGCCAGCGCGACGCTGGTGGCGAAGAGCGCCAAGCTCCAAGCCCAGCGCCTGGCCCGAGGCGAGGCGATCGGCGCCCAGCGCGTCGGTGCGGCGGCGCGGCCTGGGTCGGTCACCGCGCCCGGCGGTGCGGCCAGCGGCGTCCGGAATGGGAGCGCCACGAGCCGCGCGTGCCCGTCGACCCGCCGGACCTCCGCGCCGGCAGGATCGTAGCCGGCCTCGCGCAGCGCGCTCTCCAGGTCGGCGTCGCGCGCCCGGCCGCTGCCGTCGGGCGGCAGGTACCAGGCGACGTAGCGCGCGCCGGGGCGGGCGACCACGTCCTGGACCGCGGCCCGGCCCTCACGCGCCAGCCGCTTCAGCAGGCGGCGGTAGCGCTCGAAGGCGGCCTCGTCCTCCGGCGGCAGCTCGAGCCACTCGACGCGCACGGGCGCACCGTCGGGGGCGGTGGCGCTGAACGCCGTGACGCCCGGTCCGACGGCGCGCTCACCGTGGATCTCGTACTTGCCGTCGAGTAGGGGCACCGCAGGCTCGCCTAACGACGCCCGCGCCGCTCAGCCGCCGTGGCCCTCGGCCGCGGGGCGCGGGGCGGGGGGGTTCGCCTGCGGACGCGACTGCGCCTCCTCACGCCTCTGGGCCTCCTCGCTCTTCTTCCGGTGCTTCTCGGCCGCCGCCTGCAGGGCGCGCTCGTTCTCGGCGATCGCCTCGCCGATGAAGTCCATGATCGCCTCGGTGGTCTCGCCGGCCTCGGCCATCTCGTACGCGCGCTTCACCAGCTTGCCGTCGATCGTCTCGACCTTGAGGAGCGCGGTGGCGACCGCCTCGACGGCGTGCCAGTGCTCGTCGACCATCGCCTCGGCGCGCTCGTAGGCGTCGCGCAGGATGCCCTCGACCTTCTCCTCGAGCTGCCGCGCCGTCTCTTCCGAGAAGTCCTTGCGGCGGCTGATCTCGCCGCCGAGGAACACGGGGCCCTGGTCGGAGCCCCAGGCGACGTACTCGGAGCCGCCCATGCCCAGGTCCAGCACCATCTGCTTGGCCGTCTCGGTGGCCTGCTTCAGGTCGTTGCTGGCGCCCGACGACAGCGTCCCGGTGACGCGCTTCTCCGCCACGCGGCCGCCGAACGCGACCACCAGCTGCGCCTGGAAGCGCTCGCGGCTGAAGAACATTTCTTCCTTGCCCAGCGGCGCCATGAACCCGCCGGCGCCGCCGCGCGGGCTGATGGTCACCTTGCGGATCTCGCCCAGCTCCGGCTGCGCGGCGAAGGTCACGGCGTGGCCCGCCTCGTGGAAGGCGAGGATCTTGCGCTCCTCCTCGCTGGGCACCAGGCTCCCGCGGCGCAGGCCGAGGGTGATGCGGTCGAGCGCCTCGTTGAAGTCCGTCCAGGTGATGACCTGCTGGTTCGAGCGGGCCGCGATCAGCGCGGCCTCGTTCGTCAGGTTCTCCAGGTCGGCGCCCGAGAACATCGGGGTCGCCTCCGCCAGCCGGCGCAGGTCGACGTCCTCGGCGACCGGCTTGTTGCGCACGTGCACCTTGAGGATGTCCTCGCGCTCGCGCATCGTCGGCAGGCCGATCGTCACCTGGCGGTCGAAGCGCCCGGGGCGCAACAGCGCCGGGTCGAGGATGTCGGGCCGGTTGGTGGCCGCGATGATGATCACCGAGGTGTCCTTCTCGAAGCCGTCCATCTCCGAGAGGATCTGGTTGAGCGTCTGCTCGCGCTCGTCGTGCCCGCCGCCGATGCCCGCGCCGCGACGCCGGCCGATCGAGTCGAGCTCGTCGATGAAGATGATCGCTGGGCTCGCCTTGCGCGCCTCCTCGAACAGGTTGCGCACGCGACTGGCGCCGACGCCGACGAACATCTCCATGAACTCCGATGCCGACACGGTGAGGAACGGCACGCCGGCCTCACCCGACACGGCCCGCGCCAGCAGCGTCTTGCCGGTGCCCGGGGGGCCGACGAGCAGCACGCCCTTGGGGATCTCCGCGCCGATCCGCAGGTACTTCTGCGGGTTCTTCAGGAAGTCGACGACCTCCTTGAGCTCCTGCTTGGCCTCCGCGTGGCCGGCGACGTCGCCGAAGGTGGTGGATACCTTGTTCTCGCGCCCGAAGGTCTTGGCCTTGCTCTGCCCGAACTGCATGACCTGGTTCGGCCCGCCCTGAGCGCGCATGAAGATGAACCAGAAGAAGGCGATGAGGATGACGATCGGCAGCACAGAGAAGAGGAACCCGATCCACTGCGGCGGGTTGCGGATGCTGACCTCGCCGACGTTCTCCTCGAGGCGCTGCATGAGGGAGTCGCTGACGATGGTCGTCACGCGGAAGCTGCGCAGCGTGACCGGCTCGCCGTCGATGACCACCTGGCTCTCGGCCCGCAGTTCGCCGTCGACGACGCCGTCGTTGCGGTTGATGACGACGCGCTCCACGCGCCCCTCGTCGACCAGGGTGGTGAAGGTGCTGAAGTTGATCTCGCGTGGCGTTCCGCTGGCGCCGAACTGGTTGAAAACGAAGATCGCCAGGATGATCAGCATCACGATCAGCCACGGATTGAACGAACGTCTCACGCTGCCTCCAGAGGGGTCGGGCGGCCACGCACGGGCGGCCCGACCTTGCGCCTGCACGGCGTGCAGCGCTCGATGCCGGCAGCCTAGCACCGGTGCCCATGAGCGGGCTGTAAGCGACGGGACCATTGGCTCGGAGGGCCCCCGTCGCCGCGGGCCGGACGCGTGGGTCAGCCGAAGCGGTAGCTCTTCGGCACTGCCACCACGCCGCGGGGCGTGACCGTGAAGCCGCGGGCCCGGTCGGCCTCGAGGTCGATGCCGATCTCGGTGCCGTCGGGCACCACGACGTTCTTGTCGATGATCGCGTTGCGGATCGTGCAGTGGCGGCCGACCTCGACGTTGTCGAAGAGGACGCTGTTCTCCACCAGGCTGTACGAGTGCAGCCGCGCGCGACGCGCGAGGACCGAGCGGCGCACGGTGCTGCCCGAGACGATGACGCCACCGGCCAGGATCGAGTTCAGCGCGTTCCCGCGGCGCCCCTCCTCCTCGTGCACGAACTTCGCCGGCGGCGAGTACTCGGCCGAGGTCCGCAGCGGCCAGGCCTCGTTGTAGAGGTCGAACTCGGGCTGCACCTCGACGAGGTCCATGTTCGCCTCCCAGTAGGAGTCGAGCGTGCCCACGTCGCGCCAGTAGGTGTTCGGTCCTTCCTGCCCGGGGATCGGGTTGCGGGCGAAGTCGTAGGCCATGAGCTTCGCGCCCTCGGCGAGCGCCATGGGGAGGACGTTCTTGCCGAAGTCGTGGTCGCTGTCCTTGCGCGCGGCATCGCGGGTCAGCAGCTCGATCAGCTTCGGGCGACTGAAGATGTAGTTGCCCATCGAGGCCAGGCAGTGCGTCGGCCGCCCCGGGATCGGGTTGGGGTGCGCCGGCTTCTCTTGGAACTCGGTGATGCGCCAGTCCCGGTCGACCTGCAGGATGCCGAAGCGGTTGCCGTCCTGCAACGGGGTCGGGTAGGCCGCGATCGTGACGTCGGCCCCGTGGTCGAGGTGGTACTGGATCATGTGCGAGATGTCCTGCTTGTAGATGTGGTCGCCCGAGAAGATCGCGACGAGCTCCGCGCCGCTGTTGTCGATCAGGTGGACGTTCTGGTAGATCGCGTCCGCGGTTCCGCGGTACCACTCGGCCCCCAGCTCCTCGTAGAGGTACATCTGGGCGGGGGCCAGGGTGATGAAGTAGTCCTGGAAGAAGGTGCCGAAGCGCCAGTTGCGCTGGATGTGCTCGGTCAGCGACTGGGCCTTGAACTGCGTCAGGATGTACATGCCGAAGATGCCGCTGTTGATCAGGTTGTTCAGCGCGAAGTCGATGATGCGGTACTTGGCGCCGAAGGGGACGGCGGGCTTGGTGCGCATCGCGGTCAGCGGGTGGAGGCGCGAGCCCTTCCCCCCCGCGAGCACCATGCCGACGGTCTTGGCGAGACGTTGGGGCATACGGCCTTCCTCTCAGGCGGTTGACGCGGTCGTCACCCAAGGTTCGCCGGCGCCACGCGAGGCATGACGGTCCCACCGAGCGGGTGACGGCGTCACCCACAGGGTGACACGGACGACGATGTGACGGCATGCTACCACCGCGGCCGGCGGGACCCGCGCCCGACGTCGGCGCGTGCGATGCGAACCCTTCGGGCGGCATCGGCTAGATTGGCCCGGATGGACGCGCCCCGACCCAGCCTGTTCGATCTCGAGCTCGACGCCCTGCCGGTGCCCGGCCCGGGGCAGGCGTACCGGCGCCGTCAACTCGCCGAGTGGCTCTACCTCCACGGCGCCCGCGACCTCGCGGCCATGACCAGCCTCCCCAGCGCCTGGCGCGCCGAACTCGGCGACGCCTACGACCTCGACCCGTTCGTCCAGGTGCGCCGCTTCCCATCGTGGGACCACAGCGTCCGCTACCTCTTCACCCTGCGCGATGGCCAGCGGACCGAGGCCGTGTACATGCCCTATGCCGGCCGCAAGACCGTGTGCGTGTCGTCGATGGTCGGCTGCCCCGCGGGCTGCGCGTTCTGCGCCACCGGCGCGCTCGGTTTCGGGCGTAACCTGACGCGCGGCGAGATCGTCGCACAGTTGCTCGCCGTGGCCTGGCACGAGGGGTTCGCGCCGCGGGAACTGCGCAACGTCGTGCTCATGGGCATGGGGGAGGCCCTGCTGAACTACGAGGCGGCGATCGGGGCGATCCGCACGTGGATCCATCCGCTCGGCCTGGCGATGTCACCGCGGCGCATCACCCTCTCGACGGTCGGCCTGCCGTCGCGCATCCGGCGCCTGGCGGCGGAGCGCCTGCCGCTGGTGCTGGCCGTCAGCCTCCACGCGCCCGACGAGGAGACCCGCCGCCGGATCATCCCGACGGCCCACGCCCACCCGCTCGCCGACATCGTCGCGGCGCTGCACGACTGGCAGGCGCAGGGCGGGCGGCGCGTGACGGTCGAGTACACGATGCTCGACGGGGTCAACGACCGACTGGCGCAGGCCGAGGCGCTCGTCCGCCTGCTCGCGGGCCTGCGCGTGCACGTCAACCTCATCCCCTTCAACCCCTGGCCCGGTTCGGGCTTCGCGGCCACCCCCAGGGGCGCGGTGCGCGCCTTCGAGGAGGTGCTGACCCGTGCCGGCGTGTCCACCTCGGTTCGCTTCTCGCGGGGGCGCGACACGGGCGGGGCGTGCGGCCAACTCGCGCTGCGCGACGCCGGCGGGACCGTCGCGGACGGCGTGGGGCATCGCGCACCACGCGACGCCCCTCCGCTCGCGTAGGATGGGCGGGGAACGTACGTGCCGGTGTTGACGGTTCGAGCACGAAGGGGACGCGGCCCGTGCGGCAATTCACACGATCGGCGCTGGCCGGGCGGCTACCATGAACGATGGTGATTCCGTCCAGCACGGCAACGGCGCGCATGCGCAGCGATCTGGAGGCAGGCATGCAGAGGACCGAAGGTAAGCGGGGCGCTCGGCGTTGGCTCGCGCTCGCGTGGGTGGCGATGGCGCTCGCTACGGTGTTGTCCGTGGCCGGCGCGCAGTCGCTCGACGATCTCCGCCGCGACGTGACGGAGCGTCCCGCCGACGCCGAAGCGTGGACCGCGTTGGGCGAAGCGCTGCTCGACGCCGACGACCTGGCGGGCGCCAAGGAGGCCTACCTCGAGGCGATCGCCATCGACTACCTGATCGGCGACGCGCACTTCGGTCTCGGCCTGGTCGAGTTCGGCCGCGGCGACTACGCCGCCGCGCTGTTCTCCTTCAGCGAGGTCACCCGCCTCTTCGGCGACCGCTTCGACGGTCACTTCAACCGCGCCGTGACGCTGGCCCGCCTGCGGCGTCCCTCCGAGGCCGCGGCCGCCTTCCGGCGGGCGCTGGACGAGGCCGAGCCCGAGGCGACGCCCGAGGACCGGCTGAACGCGTGGACCGGCCTGGGGACCCAGCTCGTGCTCGCCGACGAACCCGGCGGGGCCGCCGATGCCTTCGGGGAGGCGATCGCGCTCGATCCCGACGACACCGACCTCGCGTACCAGCGCGGTTCCGCCCTGCTGGCCGCCGGCCGCGGGCTCGAGGCGCTGGTCGAGTTGACCGACATCGAGTCGCGCACCAGCGACTACCGCTTCAGCGTCCTCATCGCCGAGGTCTACCTCGAGCAGGGCCAGGTCGACCGCGCCCTGCGCGCCCTCGAGCGTGCCGAGCGCAAGGCGGCCGACGCGGGCGATCGCGCCGGCCAGGCCGCGTCGCTGATCTCGCTCGGCGAGATTCAGCGCGGACTGGGTCGCGATGCCGACGCGATCGAGTCGTACCGCCGCGCCGCCGAGATCGACCCGAACTCGTGGGAGGCGCGCTACGCCCTGGGCGTCGCCTACATCAGCGCCGGGCAGCCGCGCACCGCGCTCGAGCCCCTGCGCGAGGCCATCCAGTTGGCGCCGGACCAGGGCGACGTGCACCTGGCGCTGGCGAGCGCGTACGACCAGCTCGGCCAGTCCGGTGACGCCCTGGTGACGGGGCGCGAGGCGCTGGAGCGCGCGGCGTCGGCCGAGGCCCAGGCCCAGGCGCGCTTCATCATCGGCCGTGCGCTCTACCTGCAGGGCGACTACGCCGGCGCCGCCGACGAGTTCTCGATGGTCGTGCAGATGCGGCCCGGCAGCGCGATGGCGCAACTGTGGGCGGGCCTGGCCCAGTACCAGCTGGGCGACTTCGCGGGCGCCGCGCTCTTCTACGAACGTGCCGTCCAGCTCGATCCGAACGCGATCGAGGCGCGCGTGAACCTCGGCGCGGCCTACCTCGCGACCGAGCGTTACCGCGACGCCGAGGGCGTGTACCGCTTCCTCGTGCAGCAGAACGCGCGCGACGCCGAGAGCCTCTACCACCTGGGCTGGGCGCTCTATGCGCAGCAGCAGGACGAGGACGCCCGCGCCGCCTGGACGCAGTCCTGTCAGCTCGGTTACCAGCCCGCCTGCGGCGCGCCGCGCTGAGCTAGCAGACCCCGACGCGGGGTAGATTGGGGACCATGGACTGGTTGCGTCGGAACTGGCCCGATCTCGCGATCGGTCTCGCGCTGGTGGCCGTCATCGGCGGCATCATCGCCACGCTGATCACGGGGGGCACGTTCTTCCCGTCCACGCCGGCGGCGCCGCCGCCGGCGCCGGCGCCCACGGCGCCGGCCCAAGCGCCCACCGCGCCGGGCGTGGTCCCGCCAGATCTCGATCCCGGCGAACTCCTCGACGAGCCCCCCGCCGATACCCCGCCCGCCTCGCCGGGCTCGGTCTCGGTCCTGGCGCCGGACGGTTCCGACGTTCCGACCGAGCCCGCGGCCGCAGCGCCCAGCGAGCCCGGGGCCGCCGAGCCGGCGGCGCCCGAGCCGGCGGCGCCGGAACCGGCCACGGTGGCCACGCCGCCGCCAGCGGCGGAACCCGAGCCCGCGGCCCCCAGCGCCGCCGAGCCGGCGGCCCCGAGCGCGCCGGCCGCCGCCCCGTCGGGTCCGCTCCCCACGGCGTCGTCCGACGACGAGGCGCCCTACCGCGTCTCCGTCGGCGCCTTCGGGAACCCCGACAACGCGGCCCGCCTGGCGCAGACCGTGCGCGACGCCGGGTACCCGGTCTTCACCGGTACCCAGGGCAGCCTGACCATCGTGTTGGTCGGCCCGTACGACGACGAGGCCGAGGCCGAGCGCGTCTCGGCGCGCATCGCGGACGGCGGCTTCGGCGTCGAACCGATCGTCTACCGCTTCCGGCCCGACGCCACGACGCCGGGCGCCTCGACCCCGGCGCCGGATGACGTCTCCGCCCCGGCGCCCGCCCCGGCGCCCGCGCCCACGCCCGCGCCGACCCCCTCGCCCGCGCCCGCGCCCGCGCCGACCCCCACGCCCACGCCCACGCCTTCGGCCCCGATCGCCACCGCGCCGACCGGGCGGTCGCTGCAGGTCGGCGCCTTCGCCGATGCCGGTTCCGCCGCGCCCCTGCGTGAGCGCCTCGCCGCGCTCGGCCTGGTGGCGTTCGAGATCCGCGAGGACGGCCTCATCAAGCTCCTGGTCGGCCCGTTCGAGGCCGACCGGATCGCCGAGGTGCGCAGCCAGCTGTCCGACCTGGGCATCGAGAGCTTCCCGCGCTGATGTCGGCGATCCCGGCGGCCACCGTCGGCCGACTCGTGACCTACCTCCGCGTGCTGACCGAGATGGAGCAGGACGGCGTTCGTTCCGCCTCCTCCGACGACCTCGGCGCGGTGGCGCACGTCTCGGCCTTCCAGGTGCGCAAGGACCTCGCCTACTTCGGCCGCTTCGGCACCCGCGGCGCCGGCTACACGGTCTCGACGCTGCGCCGCGAACTGCGGCGCATCCTCGGCCTCACGCGGCCCTGGCACGTCGCGATCGTCGGGATGGGCCGACTCGGCCAGGCGCTCGCCGACTACCCGAGCTTCGATCGCCAGGAGTTCCGACTCGTCGCCGCCTTCGACGTCGACCCGGCGGTGATCGGCCGACGCTTCGGAGCGGTCCAGGTCGAGCCGCTCGCCTCGCTCTCCGAGGTGGCGGCCGAGCGCGCCATCGACCTCGTCTTCCTGACGGTCCCCGCCGGTGCGGCCCAGGGCGCGGTCGACGCGCTCGTGGCGGCCGGCGTCCGCGGCATCCTCAACTTCGCCCCCGTCGTCGTCACCGCACCCGAGAACGTCCGCGTCGAGGCCGTCGACCTCTCCGCCGGCCTGCAGCGGCTGACCTACTACGTGCAGTCGGAGCCCGCAACGGCCGGTGAGGTGACGGGGTAGCATTCGAGCCCGTGCTGCCCATCGTCGCCGAACGCCTCACCACCTTCGAGTCGCGCCTGCGCGCGGAGCTGCGCTCCGACGTCGCCTTCATCGAGGCGATCGGCGACGACCTCGTTCGCGCCGGCGGCAAACGCCTGCGTCCCACGCTCGCCTTCCTCGCCGCCGACCTGATCGACGCCGACCCCGAGGTCGGCATGTCGGTGGCGCTGGCGGTGGAACTGCTCCACGCCGCCTCGCTGCTGCACGACGACCTCATCGACGACGCGGAGACCCGCCGCGGGGCCGTCGCCGCCTTCCGGCGCTACGGCAACGTCGTCTCCGTGATGTCGGGGGACTTCATGCTCGCCCGCGTGCTCGGCCTGCTGGCGGCCAGCGGCAGCAATGAGTTCACGCGGCTGATGTCGCGGACCGCGGCGCTCATCTGCGAGGGCGAGGTGCTGCAGTTCCAGGCGGCCACGCTCGAGGCCTACGACATGCAGGTCTACCTGCGCGTCATCGAGGGGAAGACGGCCGCCCTCCTCGCGACCGCGCTCGAGGCGCCGGCGCTGATCGCCGGCGCCCCCGAGGACCGGCGCGCCGCGCTGCGGCGGTTCGGCCTCGCGTACGGGCGCGCGTTCCAGATGCAGGACGACCTGCTCGACCTGCTGGGTGACCCGGAGCGCCTGGGTAAGCCGGTCGGCGGCGACCTGCGCGAGGGCAAGGCCACCCTCCCCGTGCTGGCGCTGCTCGAGGCCGGCGTCGAGGAGCCGCGGGCGATCCTCCGCCGCCACGCGCGCGAGGACGGCGACGTCCAGCGCGTCATCGAGTTGGTGCGGCAGCACGGCGTCGATCGCGGGGCCGCGGCCGTCGTCAAGGCCCAGGCGGAGGACGCCATCGCGGCGCTCGACGTGTTCGCACCGTCCCCCTCGCGCGACGCGCTGGTCGGCATGGCCCAGCGCGAGATCGACCGCAGCCTCTGACCCCGATCCGTGCCCGGTCCGCGGATCAGCGGCGCGCGAGGCCCCCGTCGGCGCGCGGCCGGTCGGCCCAGGCGCCCCAGCCGTGCCACGCGTCGAGCAGCAACAGGAAGCCGCCCTGGATCAGCACCCCCAGGCCGTGCCCCAGGCCCTCCGGGGTGCGCCAGGCGAGCAGCAGGGCGGCGCCGACCAGCAGGTAGACGACGTCGAGACCGGCGTTGAGCCGCAGCAGGCGGCGCAGGCGCGCGCCGAACGCCGCGGTCGCGCCGGCATCGTCGGCCTCGCCTCGGGCGACGCGCCGCCGCCGATCGCGTTCGCCGAACGCCGCGATGCCGCCGTCGATGGCCCCCCACACGATGAACTGGATGGCCAGGGCCCGCAGCGTGGCCGCGGTGGCCTCCGTGGCCGCGCCGGCGACGAGGAACAGCAGCGCCCCCGCCGCCACGCTCGCGAGCGCCCAGCCCGCGAGCTGGCGGCCCACGACCCGCGCCTGCCGCCAGGGATCGCCCGAGCGTGTCGCACCGTGGGCCCGCATGCAGGCCATCGTCGCCCGCGCCGCGCGTGCGGTCAAGGCGTGGGCTTCGCGCGGATCCGGAGGCGTGCGCCCTCACCGCCTCGCGGCCCCATCGGACACGGCGTGGGCGGCGAGCGCGCTATGCTCGCCGGTGATGGCTACGATCGACCGTGAGCACGTGCTGGAGTTCTTCCGTCACCACCCAGAGCGCCCCTGGCACGTCCACGACGTGCAGCAGAAGCTGGAGCTGGAAGTCGAGGACCGGCCCGCCCTGCGGGAGGTGCTCGGCGAGTTGGTGGACGCCGGCGAGCTGATCCGCACGCGGCGACGGACCTACGGTCTGCCCAAGCACATGAACCTGCTGGCGGGCCGGCTGCAGGTCACCTCTGGCGGCTACGGCTTCGTCATCGCGGACGATCGCGCCGTCAAGGACCTGTTCGTGCCCTCCGACAAACTGGCCGGCGCCTGGGACGGCGACCGCGTGATGGCGCGCCCCGACCCCGGCACGCTCGACAACGGCAAGCCCGCCGGCGAGGTCGTGCGGGTGGTGGCCCGCGGCCACGACCGCGTGGTCGGTACGCTGGAGTACGCCCGCGGCTACGCGATCCTGCGCCCCGACTCCGTGCGGCTGCGCGAGCGCGTGCTGCTGACGCCCGATTCCGTCGGCACGCTGGCCGCCGGGACGCGCATCGTCGGCCGCATGGTGTGGCCCGAGGCCTCGGGCGAGAAGGAGCCGTTCGCCGAGGTCGACGAGGTGCTCGGCGAGGCCGACGATCCCGTCGTGGAGACCCGGGCGGTCATCGTCAAGTATGGCCTGCAGGACGCCTTCGATCCGGACGCCCTGGCGGAGGCCGAGGCGCTCGGCGAGCGGGTGCCGGAGGCGGCCTTCAAGGGCCGGCGCGATACCCGCGAGGTGCCGACCTTCACGATCGACGGCGCGGACGCCAAGGACTTCGACGACGCGCTGTCCGTGGAGCGTGTCGGCGGCCGCGGGAAGTCGCAGCGCTACCGCCTCGGCGTGCACATCGCCGACGTCAGCCACTACGTCACCGAGGGTTCGGCCCTCGACGCCGACGCGCAGGCGCGGGCGACGTCGGTCTACCTGCCCGGCCGCGTGCTGCCGATGCTCCCGGAGGCGCTGTCCAACGGTCTCTGCTCGTTGGTCGAGGGCGAGGACCGCCTGACGCTGTCGTGCTTCGTCGAGATCGACCGCGATGGCCAAGTCCACGACGTCCGCTTCGCGGAGACCATCATCCGCAGCGACGCCCGCCTCACGTACGAGCAGGTGCAGGCCTTCGCGGAGGGCGATCGCCTCCCCGAGGGCAAGCGCAAGCTCGAGCGCGACGTCAAGGTGCTGCTCGACCTGGCCGAGGTGTTGCGCGCGCAGCGCATGGGCGCGGGCGCGCTGGACTTCGACTTCACCGAGGCCAAGGTCGACGTGGACGACCGCGGTGCCCTGCACCTGACGCCCGTCCGCAGCAACGCCGCCCGGCGGCTGGTGGAGGAGATGATGCTCCTCGCCAACCGGCTGGTCGCCAAGGAACTGCACGACGCGGGCGTGCCGACGCTCTACCGCGTGCACGAGGACCCGAGCGAGGAGAAGGTGCGCACGCTGCAGAAGGCGCTGCAGCGGCTCGGGTACGAGGTCGACCTCGACGACCCGTCGCCCGCCGACCTGCAGAAGGTGCTCAAGCAGGCGGCCGGGAAGCCCGAGCAGCAGATGGTGAGCGTGCTGCTCCTGCGCTCGCTCAAGCAGGCGCGCTACGCGGCCGACAACCTGGGCCACTTCGGCCTCGCGTTCGATCACTACCTGCACTTCACCAGCCCGATCCGCCGCTACCCGGACCTCATCGTCCACCGGGTGCTGCGGGCGCGGCTGCGCAAGAAGCTGACGAAGGCGGTGCAGGGGCGCTGGGTCGACGAGTTCCCCGCGCTGGCCGACCACGTCAGCGAACGGGAGCGCACGGCCGAGGAGGCCGAGCGCGACCTCACCAAGTACTTCCACGCGGTGTGGGCGCGGGAGCACGTGGGCGAGCGCTTCACCGGCACCGTCGCCGGGGTGACCAACTTCGGCGTGTTCGTCGCCCTGCCCAACGGGATCGAGGGCCTCATGCACGTGTCCCAGCTCGACGACGACTACTACGTCTTCCTCGAGGACAGCCTCATGCTCATGGGGAAGCACACGCGCACCCGCTACCGGATGGGCGACCGGGTCGACGTGCGCATCCTCTACGCCAACCCCGTCAACCGCCAGATCGACCTGCTCCCGGGCGACCAGGAGATGCCGGAGGTGGCGCCCGACGCCGAGGTCGTGGCCGGCCTGAACGCCCCGCAGCCGGAGACGCTCAAGACGCCCCAGCAGGCGGCCACCGACGCCGACGCGCCCCCCACCGCCCGCGCCCTGCCGCTGCATTCGCGCCGGTCGGGTGGCCGGCCCTCG
>CAZJUA010000033.1:0-6158 GCA_964549045.1 uncultured bacterium
CGCGTCGGTGAGGCCGAAGACCGGCGCGGCGACGGCGGCGAGCTCGGGCACGCGTTCGCCGAGCGACACCGCCCAACCGCGCGTGCGGATCTCCTCGTCGCGCGGATCGGCCTCGCTGAAGGCCCGCAGCACGCGGCCGGCGGCGCCCGCGTCCAGCGGCAGGCGGGCGCCGGGCGCGACGCTCTCACGCAGCGGCAGCGTCGAGTCGACGCGGAGGAGGCAGACGCGGCGAGCGCCATCGCGCACCGAGAAGCTGGCGGCGTCGTCGGTGGCGGCGCCGAGCTCGGCCAACCGCGGGGCCACCAGGGGCTCGAGGCGCAGCGATCGGCGGTAGGCCATGCCCAGTCGAAGCAGGGCGGGCCCGAGGGCGAAGCGCTTGTCCGGGCCGCGTCGCGCGAGCCCGGCGTGCTCGAGCGAGGCGAGCAGGCGGCTGAGGGTGGCGAGGGCGAGACCGGTCTCGTGAGCGAGATCGGTGAGCCGGGCCCCGTCGTCGGCGCGCTCGAGGGCGCGGAGCACGAGGCATGCGCGGTCGACGGCGGCGATGCCGCCTGGGGCGGTCGGGCTGGGCTCGTCGGGCACCGTCATCGGACCCCCGTGCGCTCCGCGTCTGCTTCCGTTGAGCGGAAGCGATGTCCGCAGAACGGAAACGTGGGCGCCCGTCCATTCAAGACCAACCGACGCCGAGAGTCAAACGGTCGCCGGGGGTCGCGGTGTGATCGCGCGCCGCGAGCTGACCCTGCTGTGCACGGCCGGCGCGATGGCCGCGACCGGCTACACGATGATCGGCCTGCTGACGCCGTTGGTGGCGCTGCGTTTCGGCGCGGGGCCCGCGGCGGTGGGGGCCCTGGTGTCCGTCGGCTTCCTTCTTCCCCTGGTCATGGCCGTCCCCGCGGGCACCTGGGCCGACCGCTGGGGCGCGCGCCGCATGGTCCGCGTCGGCTTCCTCGCGTTCGCGCTGGCAGCCCTGCCGATGGCGGTGTGGCCCTCGTGGACGACGCTGATCTTCGGCTTCGTGCTCGCCAACCTCGCGCACCTGATCTACGTCGTCGGGTCTCAGGCGCTGGTCGCCGAGCTCGGCGACCCCGGTCCCGCGCGCGAGTCGGCGTACGGCTGGTGGACGACGTCGGTCGCCGTCGGGCAGGCCGTGGGCCCGCTGGCCGGCGGGTTCGCCCTCGACCTCTTCGGCGCCCGGACCGGTTTCGCCGCCATGGCCACGGTCATGGGGCTGGCGTTGGCGCTGACGCTGCCGATGCGGGTCTCGGGGCAACTGGCGTCGGCGCCGGCGCGCTTCGAATGGTCGACCGCGCGCCGACTGCTCGGCGACCGCACGGTGGGCCTGGCGATGCTCACCAGCAGCGCGGCGCTGTGGGCGTCGACGGTGCTGTACACCTTCCTGCCCGTGCACCTGGAGCTGCTGGCGGTGCCCGCCGCCTCGATCGGCGCCCTGCTGTCGCTGCGGGCCGTGGTGGCCGTCGTGGTGCGGCCGTGGATGCCGCGCATGGTGGCGGCGCTCGGTGGCCGCGAGAGGACCGTGGTCCTCACGCTGCTGGCGATGTCGTTCGGCCTGGTCGGCGTCGCGTTCGGCGGCGCGTGGTGGTGGCTCGCGGGCTGCATGGTCGTCTTCGGCGCGGGCTTTGGCCTGTCGCAGCCGGTGTCGATGGTCATGGTCGCGGACCGGGTCGCGGCGCGCGAGCGGGGCGCCGCCCTGGGCGTCCGGCTGACCGGCAACCGCTCCGCGCAGCTCCTGTCGCCGGTGGCGCTGGCGGTCGTCGCCGAGCGCCTCGGGATGCCGCCGTTCTTCGTGCTGCACGCGCTGTTGGTGCTGGGGGCCGCGCTGGTTCTCGCGTCGCTCACGCGGCGCAAGGGCCGGATCGGCGACGCCGAGGTGTAGTGTGTAATACGCAAGGATTGCGGGATGCAAACGACGTCGACCGCGGCCCGGGTGGCCGATCGTCCGCCTGGCACCGGCGTCCCCGCGATCGTCGCCGGCTGGCACGAGCCGCGTCCCCTGGGCCGCGTCGCGCTTGCGGGTGGCAACGGCTCACGGGCGCAAGGCGCTCGGGGGCTCCGGGGCGTGCGCGCCAGCCGCCGTCGTGGAGATCGGCCGCACGCGAACGGCGCCAGCCTTGTAGGCGGGGGTCTCGGCGGTCGCCGAGCGGTGCGCCGGGTCGAGCAGGACGTTCGCCTCGGGCCAGTGGAGCATCACCGCCCGCTCCGACAGCGGGCCGATGCGCAGGCGTCCGGCCACCCGCCCGCGTCCGTTCTCCACCCACACGCGGTCGCCGTCGCCGAGCCCGAGGCGGGCTGCGGCTGCGGGCGCGAGCACCACGGCGTCGCGCTCGAGCCCGCCGAGCGGGTCGACGTCCTGGTGGACGATGCTGTTGAACTGCTTGCCGCGCCGGGTGATCAGCACGAAGAGGTCGGGGTCGTCGGCGGGCTCGGCGGCGGACACCTCGCGGAGCCTCCCGAAGCGGGCCCGGCCGTCGGGCGTCGCGAAGGTGCCCCCGTCGCACAGCCGCGGCCCGCCGATCTGGAACTGGTCGCCCGGATCGGCGAGCAGCTCGCTGCCCGCGTAATCGGGGATGACGCGGCCGATCTCGGCGCGGACGGCGGCGGTCGAAGCGAAGCGCAGGTGCTCCGCCAGGTGCGGCCGGACGCGGGCGGCGATCTCGCACAGCACCTCCCCCTCCGGCCGTGCCTCGGCGATCCGCGGCCCGGGGACCTCCGGGCTGAAGGTGACGCGGCGCTCGGTCGACGTCTGGCTGACGCCGCCGGGCACCTCGTAGCGGGTCGGCGCCGGCAGCAGCAGCACGGCGTCGTGGGGGTCGTCGAGCATCGTCGGGTGCAGCGTCAGGTCGAAGTGCACCCGCAGCGGCACGCGGGCCAGCGCCGCAGCCACGCCCGCGGGGTCCGGGAGCACCTCCCGGAAGCTGCCGCCGACGGCCAGCAGCACGTCGATCTCGCCTCGTCCGGCGGCGTCGATCATGGCCGCGGTCGTGAGGCCCGGTCGGCTCGGGACCGGGAAGCCGTAGTGCCGCCCCAGCTCGGCCGCGGTGTCGTCGTCGATCGGCACGCCGCCCGGGAACGCGGTGGCGTAGGCGCCCATCTCGGCGCCGCCCTGGACGCCCGAGTGGCCGCGGATGGGCATGAGCCCGCAGCCGGGGCGCCCGACGAGGCCGCGGGCCAGCGCCAGGTCGATGACCGCCTGCACGTTCTCCTCACCCTGGGCCTGATGGGTCAGGCCCATGCCCCACACGAAGATGCCGCTGCCGGCGCGGCCGATCAGCTCGCCGTACGCGACGACGTCGGCGCGCGGCACCCCGCTCTCGCGCTCGACGTGCGCCCAGTCGAGGCGCGCGAGGTCGGCGCGCAGGGCATCCCAGCCGGCGGTGTGGCGGGCGACGAAGGCGTCGTCGAGCAGCCCGAGCTCGACGATGGCCTTGAGCGCCCCGCGCAGGAAGGCGCGGTCGCCGGCGGGCGCGACCTGGATGAAGCGGTCGGCGATGGTGGTGCCGAAGAGCGCGCTCTCGGCGTCGGAGGGCACCCAGTACGCGTCCATGCCGCTCTCGCGGTACGGGTTGATCACGACGACCTGCGTGCCCGCCTTCTTGGCGTGGTAGAGGTACTTCATCATCACGGGTTGGTTCTTGGCCGGGTTCGAGCCGATGAACGTGACGACGTCGCTGCCGATGAGGTCGGCGTAGCTGCAGGTGGTGGCGCCGACGCCGAGGGAGCGCTTCAGGGCGACCGTGCTCGGCGCGTGGCAGAGGCGCGCGGCGTTGTCGACGTTGTTCGTGCCGATCGCGCGCATCGCCTTCTGCGCCTGGTAGTAGGTCTCGTTGGGGATCCCGCGGCTGGTGAGGTAGAGGTAGCTGCGGTCGGGCTCGGTGGCCGCGATCCGCTCCGCGACCAGCGCGATCGCCGCGTCCCAGCCGATGCGGCGGAAGCCGGCGTCGCCACGGCGGCGAAGCAGGGGGAAGGGGAGCCGACCCAGCGCCCGCAGATCCCGTGCACGCAGCGGACGTAGTCCGGCGACGTCGCCCAGGCGCGTGGGGTCGAGTTCCGGGAGCGTGTTCAGGCGTAGCAGTCGCAGGCGCACGTTGCACAGGTGGACGCCATCGACGGTCCAGTCGCGCATCCCGTGGGTGCCGAGGGCACAGCCGTCGCAGGTGCCCTGGTTCAGGATGCGCCAGGCGTAGCCGAGGCGGTCGCGGTTCTCCCAGACGGCGCGGAACACCTCGGCGAAGTTGTCGAGCTTGCGCAGCGGGACGCGGCTGGCCCAGGTGCCCGGGTCCCATCCGGGTCTCGGCGCGCGGAACGGCGCGAGCGGTCGGCTGCGGAAGACGCCCATGGATGCCCCCTCTTCGCTGTGGCGATCAGCCTAACGCGCGGCGGGGGTAGCCTGGGCCGTGGCCCCTGAACCTTCGTCCTCTGGGTCGAGCCCCGCCGCCAGGCGGGTCAGGGCGTCGAGCACGGCGGCGCTCCGTTCGGGGCCGATCTCGCGCAGCATGGGCGCGACGCGCGCCTCCAGGGCGGCGTGCGCCGCCGCCAGGACGGTGTGCCCGTGGGGCGTGACGCTGAGGACGCGGCGCCGGTGGTCCTCGGGGTCGAGCGCGCGGCGCACGAGGCCGGCGTGCTCGAGCGCCGCGAGGCGGCGGGATACGCCGTGGGGCGGGATGCGCAGCGCGGCGGCGATCTCGCCGGGAGCGAGGTCGGTCATGGCGACGGTCTCGAGGAACACGAAGTCGTCGAGGTCGAGGCCGGCCGAGGCCCGCATGTCGGGTGCCGCGCGCGCCTCGAGCCGCCGCCAGGCGCCCGCCAGGCCGTGGACGAGGCGGCGCGCGTGGCCGGCGCCTGGGTTGGCCGTCATGCAAGGATCGTACAATGCAGCGATTGCAGTACGCAAGGAAAGGCATCGCGGAGCCCGGGATGTCGACGAGCCCGCCGCCGGCGCTCGGCACGCGGCCGGGACGTCGCGGGCCGGCGACGGCCCATGAGCGTCCTTCGCTGGCGTTGGGAGACCGGCGGCGCATCGGTCGCGGGCGACGCGGGGGCCGGCGGGGTCGAGGCGACGGTGCTCGCCGGTCTCGACCTGGCCGCGCTGGCCCGCCGCCTGCGCGCGGCGTTCGCGGAGGGGGCGACGGCGATCGACCTCGACGTCCCGGATCCGGACGCCGTCGACACCGGGGGCGTCACCGCCGCCGGCCCCGTCGCGGGGCGCTGGCGCGGCTGGTTCGACCTCGCGGAACTGCTCGGATGCCGGCTCGAGGCCCCGCGCGCACTGGGCGGCGGGCGCGCCGCGCTGCGCCTGGTCCCGCTGCCGCCCGAGGCCGACTGGCACGCTGCCGGCACCGAGCTCGCCGCCGGCGCCGGAGGCGCGGCGGCTGCCGCCGCCAGCGAGCGCTACGCGGACCCGGCGGGCTTCGGCGCCGTCCGCAAGCTCGACCACCCGGGGTTCCTGCTGCCGCTGCTCGAGGCCCTCGGGCGGGTACGACCGCCCGACGGCGGGCGTGTCCTGGTGCTCGGTTGCCACCGCGGCGACGAGGTCGCGGCGCTCGGCCTGCTCGACCGGCCACCGGTCGGCCTCGAGGTCGTCGGCATCGACCACGCCGAGGCGCCCTTGGTGGAGGCGGCGAGCCGCTTCCCGAGCGCGCGCTTCCTGCGGCGCGACGTCGCCGATCTGCCGAACGAGCTGGGGCGCTTCGACCTCGTCGTCGCCATCGCGGTGCTGCAGAGCCCCGCGGTCGACGACCGCGCGCTGCTGCGGCGGCTCGTGCAGGCGCACCTGACGCCCGCGGGTTCGCTGCTGCTCGGCCTGCCCAACGGCCGCTTCCGGGGCCACGAGCCGGTCTGGGGCGCGCGCACCCGCAACTACCGGGAGCCCGACCTGTCGCTCGTCGTCCGGGATCTCGCGGCCTACCGCCGCTACCTTCACCAGCACGCGTTCCGGACCCACGTCGGCGGCCACTACGACCTGCTGCTCAGCGCCTGGCGCGATGCTAGGGGTGGATAGCGTCGGACCGCGTACCATCGAGTTGCATGCCCTGGCAGGTGTTCGACCACACGGCCGACCTCGGCCTGCGGGTCGAGGCCCCCTCCCGCGAAGCGCTGTTCGAGGAGGCGGGACGGGCGTTCACGGCGCTGATCGTCGAGGAGCC
>CAZJUA010000034.1:0-49527 GCA_964549045.1 uncultured bacterium
GTGCGCCGTACCGCCGCCCGCCGGCCCGGTCGCGTGCCGGACGCGCTCCAGGTGCCGCTGGGCCAACGCAGGATCGAGGAAGGCGAGCCCGACGAGTCCGAACTCGTCGCGCCAGGTCAGCGGCGCGAACCCGCGTCGACCCACGTTGAGCACCCAGAGGGGTCGCGTGAGCCAGTCCGGCGGGGCGGCCACGCGCGACTCAGAGGAACAGGCCGCGGACGAAGGGCGCGATCGTCACCGTGATGGCCAGACCGATCCAGGCGATCCACAGCTCGACCACGGCGGTCAGGCCGTTGGGTCGGCGGCGGTCGATCTCCGCGAGGGCGAGGCCGATCGGCACGAGCGCGGCCATCGGCGTGGCGAAGGCCAGGGCCCACACCAGCGCCATGATCGCGACGCTGAGGCCCGCACCGTAGCGCTCCTCGATCGCGGGCCGCAGGAAGCCGCGGAAGTAGAACTCGGCGATCGGCACCACCGCCAGCGCCGCGAAGCGCAGCGGCGTCGGCCACGCCAGGTCGAGGAAGAACGGCCCCGCCCAGCCACCCCGGGGGACGTAGATCAGGTAGCCGAGCATGACGGCATAGACGAGGGCGCCGACCACGATACCGGCGGCCACGCCGTCCGCTTGGCCCGCGAGACGCTGCCCCGCGTTCCAGCCCAGCGCCCGCGTCCGCTGCCAGGCCAGCAGCGAGGCGACGACGGCGAACATGATGAGGTACACGGCGCGCGCCTCGTGCTGTTGGTGCGGCGTGAGCAGGGCGAGGAGGTTGCCGTACACGACGACGCCGAAGATCACCGCGCTGGCGAGGCCCATGAGCGCCGCCGCGAAGAAGACGCCGTAGGCCGCGCCGACCGTCCAGCGCTTGGGCCCCTCGGCCTGCAGCGCAACCTCGTCGTTGCGCCGCGACTCGCCGATGAGGTGCAGCGCCAGCAGCACGAACAGCGCGAGCAGCCAGAGCACGGTGTTGCCACCGAACGAAGCGAGCAGGTTCCCGCGCACGGTTGCCTCGCGCAGGGCGAGGCCTCCGCGCTGGAGGTCGCCCTGACCGTAGTACAGGGTCGACAGCACCTGGAGGTCGGCAGCCTGGCCGGAACTGTCGCGCAGGTCGCGCAACGCCAGTGCCGTCTCGATGTACCCGACCGCGTCGTCGGCCCGGCCCTGCGCCCAGGCGATGCGACCGAGCAGCGCCTTGACCTCCGCGGAGCGGACGTCGCCGGTGACGATCTCGTATTCGCGGAGCTGCCGGGCGGCCCCGTCGAGGTCGCCGATGCGCCACCGCAGCGTGGCGTCCGCGAGTCGGTACGCGAGCTCGATGCCGTTCGCGTCGATCGCGCGCTGGTAGCCGGCCAGGGCGGCGTTCATCTCGCCGTCGGCCTCGGCGATGCGCCCCTCGAGGAAGGCGAGGCGCGCGGTCAGTCGCAGGTCGGGGCGCTGTTGCAGCTTCGAGCGAGCCGAACTCACGAAGCTCCGTGCCTCGTCGGCGCGGTCGCCGGCCACGAGGATCTCGGCAAGCAGGACGTCGACCTCCGCGCCCTCGAGCTGCGGCCGCACGCGCGCCAGGCGGCTCTCCGCCGAGCCGAGCTCGCCCAACGCGAACTCGATGCGGCCGAGGGCCAACTGCACGTCCGTCCGGCTGCCGTCGACCTCGAGGGCCGAGAGGCAGCTCTGCCGCGCGGTGGTGAGGTCGCCGCCGGCCTCGAAGCCCAGGCACTGCTGGTAGTAGCGCTCGGACGAGAACACCTGGGCCCACGCGATCGACGCCAACAGCACGGCGACCAGCGCGAACGCCGAGCGCCGGACGAGCCGGCCGCGGCGTCGAGCGACGATGGGGGGCTCGTGGGGCGCGGTGGGTTGGGTCATGGTCGGTGCCATCCTACCCGGTTCTTCTGCCTGATGAAGAGATTGTGAACCTCTTCCCGCCGGGCGTCGGCTGGCTCGCGGGTGGCGTTGGTAGCATGACGGCATGTCGGGCCTGCTGCTTGGGTTCCTGCTGGGCCAGGCGGCCACACTGCTTCCGGCCTTCCCGGTCGGCACGGAATTGCGGTTGGTGTCGCCCGACCTCCTGACGGTCTACTCCAGCGGACGCGTCACCGACGATCGCCAGCTGATCGTCGACCTGCCGCTGGACGCCGGCACGGAGCTGCGCCTGTTGGTGTTCCCCCCGGACGCCAGCGCCGAGCAGGTCGCCGAGGCCTTCTCGCCGGCGAGGGCGTTGTTCGGCCGCGTCGCGGACGATAGCGCCGACGTGTGGGTGCACTTCGCCGATCACGAGGAGCCCGTCTCGCTGCGAAGCTGGCTCGCCGAGGAGCGCGACATCGTCCTCTTGCTCGTCACGCGGAGGTGAGCGCCGTGCCCCAACGCATCGTCATCGTCGAGGACGACCTCGACATCGCCCGCCTGTTGACGCTCGAGTTGAGCGAGGCCGGCTACGAGGTGCACGCGTTCGACGGCGGCGTGCGCGGACTGACCGCCATCCGCGAGCTGCAGCCGGATCTCATCGTCCTTGACCTGGGCCTGCCGGACCTCTCGGGCGCCGAGATCGCGCGCCGCGTGCGCCGCCACGACGTGACGCCGATCCTCATCCTGACGGCCCGCGACGACGTCGCCACCAAGGTCGAGCTGCTCAATGCCGGCGCCGACGACTACCTGGTCAAGCCGTTCCACGTCGAGGAGCTGCTCGCCCGCGTCGGGGTGCAGCTGCGCAAGCAGCACGTGGGCGCCCCCAAGGAGATCGGCGACCTCACGATCGATCCCGTTCGGCGCCAGGTCTGGTGGGCGGGCGCCGAGCTGCGCCTCTCGCCGCGCGAGTTCGCGCTGCTCGCCTTCATGGCGGCGCAGCCCGGGCGCGTGTACGGCCGCGCCGAGATCGAACGGAACGTGTGGGGGGAGGACCTGCCGCCCGCCTCGAACGTCGTCGACGTGCACGTCGCCAACATCCGCGGCAAGCTGCGCGATGCTGGGGGCTTCGGGGTGATCCGCACCGTCCGAGGGGTCGGTTACGCGCTCAAGGGCTGACACGGTGGCGGACGCCGGTCCGGTCCCGCCGCGGGAGCGCCGCGGGCGTGCGCGGTCGGTTCGGGCTGCGGGCACGCGCCGCTCCTGGCCGCTCGCGTGGCGCGGCGCCGTGCTCGCCAGCCTCGCCATCGGCCTGCTCGCCGTCGTCGCCTCGCTGACGGCCTTCCTGGTGGTGCGCGAGAGCCTGCGCCGCACCCTGCAGGAGGCGCTGGACGCGGACGCGGCGCGGGTGGCCGACCTGTACCGCGCCGGCGAGGCCGGCAGCGCCCGCGACCAGCTCGCTGGGCCGACCGGGGGCGTCATCGTGCAGCTCTACGACCCGCTCGGCGAACTGCTCGTCGCCAGCGATCCGCGCTTCGCGGTGCCCGCAGCGTCCCTGCCGCGCGAGGCGCTGGTCGGCGCCCGCGACCTGCCGCAGCCCTGGCGCGGCGAGCTGGCCGATCGACCCGTCCAGGTCGCGCTGCGGCCCTTCGAGTTCGGCGTCGTCGCCGTGGTCGCCGACACGGCCTTCATCGGCGAAGCGCTCGCCCGGCTCGCGCGGGCGCTCGCTTGGGCGACCGTCGCGTTGATCGCGGTCTCCGCGCTGGTGGGCTCCGCGGTCGCGCTCGAGATCGTGCGGCCGATCCGGCGGCTGGCGCGGGCGGCCCAGCGGTTGGGTCCCGACCACCTCGAGCCGATCCCCGACCTCGGCCCACGCGACGAGGTCGGGCGCCTGAGCGAGGTGCTCAACGGCCTCATCGGCCGGCTGCGCGACGCGCTCGACGCCCAGCGCGCCTTCCTGGCCGAGACGTCGCACGAGCTGCGCACCCCGCTGACGTCGCTGCAGGGGTTCCTCGAGCGGGCCGCGCGGAAGGCCGATCCCGAGGTCCGCCGCGAGCTGGCCGACGCCCAGCGTGTCGCCCGCGGGATGGGGCGCCTGGTCGGCGACCTGCTCCAGCTGTCGCGCGGGGACGCGGTGCGCGAGGTCGATCCCTTCCTGGTGGATCCCGTGCGGGACGTCCTGCGGCCGGTGGCCGAGGAGTTCCCCGGCGTGGCGGTCGAGGGCGAGCCCGGCATGACGGTGCTCGGTGACCCCGAGCGGCTGCGCCAGCTGCTGCGCAACCTGGCGGCCAACGCGGTGCGCGCCGCGGGCCCGGGCGGCGTCACGCTACGCGCGCGCGTCGCGGACGGCTCGGTGGTGGTCGAGGTCCACGACGTCGGGCCCGGCGTGCCGCCCGAGCTGCAGGCGACCGTGTTCGAGAAGTTCTGGACCTCGGGCGGCGGCGGTGCCGGGCTGGGCCTCGCGATCGCCCGGCAGGTCGCGCGCGCCCACGGCTCCGACCTGACGCTGGCGAGCCGCCCGGGCGACACGACCTTCGCCCTGCGGCTCCCCGCCCAGGAGGTCGAGGACGACGACGGCGCGTGACCGTGGCCTCGGGGCCCGCGGCGCGCGGACCGATGTCCTGCGTGACCCGTGTAGGTTGGGAGCATGACCCAGGTCGCGCACACCTTCGAGACCGAGCTCGTCACGCCCGTCCGGTTGCCCTACCTGCTGCATCTCCCCGAGGGCATCGAGACGCGCCGCGCATGGCCGCTGATCGTCTTCCTGCACGGCTCGGGGGAGCGCGGTGACGACCCGGAGCAGTTGCGTCGCCAGGGGCTGCCGAGGCGGCTCGACGAGGGACTCGAGCTGCCCGCGGTGGTGCTCTCGCCCCAGTGCCCGGACGGGCAGGTGTGGGCGCAACAGTACCCGGCGGTGATGGCGCTCGTCGACGACGTGATGGCGCGCGTCGGCATCGACGCCGACCGCGTGGTCCTCACGGGCCTGAGCCTGGGCGGCGCCGGCGTCGTCCACCTGGCGGCCACGCACCCTGAGCGCTTCGCGGCGCTCGTGCCGATCTGCGGTCCGTGGACCTTCTATTACGTCACCCCGGGCATGGCGCGGCTGCCCCTGTGGGCGTTCCACGGCGAGGACGACCCGGTGGTGTCGGTCGAGGACTCGCGCCGGCTGGTCGCCGCCGTCCAGGCGCTCGGCGGCGACGCCCGGCTGACGACCTACCCCGGGGTCGCGCACGACGCCTGGACGAACGCGTACGCGACCGACGAGCTGTTCGACTGGCTGCTGGCCCAGCGGCGCGGCGGTTAGGGTGCCGGCTCCGCCCGGTGGCTCAGAAGTACCAGTTGAAGCCGAGCGCGGCGCCGAAGGTGGGGATGCGAGCGGTGCCGCCGGAGAGGCTGATCGAGCCGCCGACGCTCCCCTCGAGGAAGACCCCGAGCGGCGCGAGCCCGACCTGGGCGAAGCGGAACTGACCGCCCACCAGGCCCTGCACGCCGAGGTCCGCGCGGCCGGCGCCGAACTCCAGGGCCGGGCCGCCGCCGACGTACGCCGTGACCGGGCCGTCCGCGAACACGTTCAACATGGCGTCGGCGCCGACGCCGAAGGCGACGTTGCCGCCGCTCGAGACGAGGCGGCCGGAGATGCGCAGGTCGGCGCCGCGGGAGAGCGCGTTGCTCATGCCGTAGTGCAGCGTGGCCCCGAGCGGGTAACCGCTGCGGACGCCGAACCAGTTCTGGGCGCTGGCGGCGCCGATCAGCAGGAGGGCGGTGAGGACGAGGGCGAGGCGGGTGTGGCGCATGGGGGGCTCCTTCGTGGGCGAGGCGTGCCGTTCACACGAGGCGGCGGCGAACGCTCGAGCTCAGCGTATCGACGACGATGATCGTCACGACGATCACGATCATGATCATCGAGATCTCGTCCCAGCGACGGAACTGCAGTCGCTGGATCAGCGGCGCCCCGATGCCACCGGCGCCCACCAGACCCAGAACCGAGGCGGCGCGCAGGTTGATCTCGAAGCGGTAGAGCAGGTACGAGGCGAACTCTGGCAGCACCTGCGGCACCACCGAGAAGAAGAACACGTGCAGACCGTTGCCGCCGGCCGCGCGGATCGCCTCCGAGGGGCCACCGTCGATGCCCTCGACGACGTCCGAGAAGACCTTGCCCTCTCAGGCCGTCCCGGAGAGGCTAGCACGCGGGCCGAGTGGGGTTGCGGGGCCCGCGGCGGTGCCGGTGGGCACGCGTCCGCCGGGGCCGCCGATCGGAAGGTGTTGCGGATGCATGGAACCTCTGGTATAGCTAGCCTCAGCTGCCGAGACCAATTCAGTTCGTGGAGGTTGCCGGATGAAACGTCGGGAGTTCCTCAAGAAGGCCGGTGTGGCCGCGGCGAGCGCGACGCTCGCGCCACTCATGTTCGCGAAGGCGCAGGGTGGCTCGCTCCGGTGGGAGCTGGTCTCCTCGTTCCCGCAGGGCCTCGACACGATCTTCGGCGGCGCGGAGGACTTCGCGCGCATCGCGAACGAGCTGTCCGACGGCCAGATCGAGGTGACCGTCTACCCGGCGGGCGCCATGGTCGCGGGCTTCGAGGTCTACGACGCCGTCTCGTCGGGCGCCTTCCAGTTGGCGCACAGTGCCTCCTACTACTTCGTCGGCAAGCGCGCGGCCCACGCCATGTTCACCTCGCTGCCGTTCGGCATGAACGCCCAGCAGCAGATGGCCTGGATCGAGTACGGCGGTGGGCAGGCGCTGTGGGACGAGATCAACGCCCCGGACAACCTCAAGGGCTTCAACCTCGGCAACACCGGAACCCAGATGGGCGGCTGGTTCAAGCGCGAGATCAACTCGCCGGCGGACCTGCAGGGCTTGGCGATCCGCACGGCGGGCCTCGTCGGCGAGGTGTACCGCAAGGCGGGCGCCAACGTGCAGTCGCTGCCGGGCGGCGAGATCTTCCCGGCCCTCGAGCGCGGCGCGATCGACGCGGCTGATTGGGTCGGCCCGTACGACGACGAGAAGCTCGGCCTGAACCGCGCGGCGCCGTACTACTACACGCCGGGCTGGCAGGAGCCGAGCGCGATGCTCAACCTCTACATCAACCTCGAGCTGTGGAACTCGCTCGACACGCGCCTGCAGAGCATCATCCACAACGCGGCGCGCTCCGCGACCACACTCATGCTCGCCAAGTACGACGGCAACAACGGCCTGGCGCTCAAGCGGCTGGTCGAGGGCGGCACGCAGGTCAAGCGCTTCCCGGACGAGGTGCTCGACAACTTCAGGCGCTTCACCGACGAGGTCAACGCCGAGAAGGCGGCGGCCGACGAGTTCTACGCGCGCGCGCTGGCGTCGTTCCAGGAGTTCCAGGCCAACGTCGTCGACTGGCACGGCACTTCCGAGGGCGCCTGGCACCAGTACGTCTACGCCGACTGATCCCCAGCCCTCGCGTCACGGCGGCGGCCCGGTGCACCTGGCACCGGGCCGCTTCTCGTCGGCGTTCGTGACCCCGCGGCGCGCGTCGGCCGCGCGCGCTCAGCGCGACAGGTTCGGCAGCCAGGTCACCAGCCCCGGCGCCATCACGAGCACGACGACCATCACGAGCTGAATCGCCACGAACGGGATGATCCCGCGGTAGATGTGGGTCGTCTTGATCGAGGGCGGGCACACCCCCTTCAGGTAGAAGAGCGCGAACCCGAACGGCGGCGTCAGGAACGAGGCCTGCAGGTTCATGGCGACGAGCACGCCGAACCACACCATCAGCTCGGGTCCGAAGAAGGCCAGGGCGATCGGGGCCAGCAGCGGCACGACGACGAAGGTGATCTCGATGAAGTCGATGAAGAAGCCGAGCAGGAAGATCACCAGCATCGAGAAGAACAGGAACCCGAGCTGGCCGCCGGGGAGGTTCAGCAGGAAGTCCTGCACCACCCGGTCGCCGTGGAGCGCCGTGAACACCATCCCGAAGGCGGTGGCGCCCGACAGGATGATGAACACCATGCTGGTCAGGCGGACCGTCTGGTCCATCGTCGCCTTGAGGTTGACGAACGTCAGCCGGCGGTTGATGGCCGCCAGCGCCATGGCGCCGATGGCGCCCATCGCGCCCGCCTCGGTGGGCGTAGCCACCCCGAGGAAGATCGTGCCGAGGACGAGGAAGATGAGCACCAGCGGCGGGACCAGGTTCTTCAGGACCGCCAGCCCGAGCCTCCACCCGTGCAGCGTCCGGGCCTCGGGCGGGAGCGCCGGCGCGTCGTTCGGCCGCAGCAGGGCCACGGTGACGACCCACACCATGAACAGCCCCGCCAGCATGACGCCGGGCACCACGGCGCCCAGGAAGAGGTCGCCGACCGGGACGCCGATCTGGTCTCCCAGAATCACCAGCACGATCGACGGCGGGATGATCTGCCCCAGCGTGCCCGAGGAGGCGATCACCCCCGTCGCGAGCGGCTTGGCGTAGCCGTACTTCAGCATCACCGGCAGCGCGAGCACGCCCATCGTGACGACCGAGGCGCCGACGACGCCGGTCGAGGCCGCCAGCAGGGCGCCGACGGCGACCACCGAGATCGCCAGGCCGCCGCGCAGCGTCCCGAAGAGCATCCCCATCGTCTCGAGCAGCTCCTCGGCGAGCCCCGACTTCTCGAGCATCACGCCCATGAACACGAAGAAGGGGACGGCCACCAGCGTGTAGTTGTCCATGATCGTGCCGAAGATCCGCTGCGGCAGGATGTTGAGTCGTGCGAGCCGGAACTCGGCGGCCCACGGCAGGTCGAAGCCCCAGTACACGCTGGTGAGGTCGCTGCCGATCAGGGTGAAGATCACCGCCGTGCCGCCGAGCGAGAAGGCGACCGGGAAGCCGATCAGCAGCAGGCCGATCGCGGCGGCGAACATCGCCAGGCCGAGCATCAGGCGGCCTCTCCGGCGGGACTGGCCGCCGCGGCAGGCGGCGGCGCGGGGATCGCGGCGCCTTCCCTCGCGTAGAGGCTGCCGGAGGACGGGTGACCGCGGAGGAACGCCGCGTGCTTGATGATCTGCGATAGCCCCTGGATCATGAGCAGGGCGAAGGCGACCACGATGAGGGTCTTGATGGGGTAACGGGGCAAGCCGCCGGCGTTGGGGCTGAACTCCTGCGCCGCCCACGAGCTCGCGATGTAGCGCTGCGAGAAGTGGATCGTCAGGATGGCGAACGGCCACAGGAAGAGCACGGTGCCCCCGATGTCGACCCACGCCCGCTTGCGCGCGCTCAGCTGCGAGAAGATGATGTCGACGCGGACGTGCCCGTCGACCTGCAGGACGTAGGCGGCGCCGATCAGGAAGACGATGTTGTAGAGCAGCGACTGCAGCTCGAAGTAGGTGTTGTTCGACAGGGCGCGAGCGACGCCCTCGCCGAACGTGTCGAAGATGAAGTTGTAGCCGTAGCGGGCGATCACGTTTTCCGCGCCGATGAGCACCATGCCGAGGGACGCCCACCAGGCGACCACACCGAGCGCCCTGGTGCCCGCGTCGATGCCGCGCGTCATGCCGAGGAGGAAGGTCACGGGATCGCTCCCAAGTGCCCGTCTAGGTGCCGGGCCGTTGGATTCGGCGGTGTGCCGCCCGCAATCTACCGCACCCGAGCGGGCGGGTGACGGGACCGTCAGCGCAGGTGGCGCCCGCTACCTGTTCAGGTAGCGCCCGCTACCGGTTCAGGTAGCGGCTCACGTCGCGCAGGTGCTCGTCGAAGCCGAGGTTGGGCCGGAACACCGGTTCATCGCCGTCGAAGCCGTGGAGGAAGTAGAGCCACGAGCGGCCGGCCTCGTCGGTGCGGGTCGGCGTCAGGACGGCGGCGAGCGCGGCGGCACCGGGATTGCCGATCGGCCCCACCGGGAGGCCGGCACGGGTGTAGGTGTTCCACGGGTGGTCGGCCTCGAAGTCGCCGGCGGGGCGGTCGAGTTCGGGCAGGTCCTTGCCCAACCCGTAGGCGACGGTGGGATCCGACTGCAGCGGCATGCCGAGGTCGAGCCGGTTGAGGAAGACCCCCGCGATGATGCCCATCTCGCCGTCGTGGGCGGCCTCGGCCTGCACCATGCTGGCGAGGGTGACCCAGGCGTGCAGGTCGAGGTCGAGGCGCTCGAGCTCGGCGAGCACGACGCCACTGACCTCGCGCTCGAAGCGCGCGAGCATGGCGGAGACGATCTCGTCGGCCCCGAAGCGTTGCGGCAGCTCGTAGGTGGCGGGGAAGAGGTAGCCCTCGAGCCCGGCGCCGTCCGGGAGGCCGGCGGGGCGGGCATCGGGCGGCGGGTCGGCGAGGCGCCTGGCCACCCCGTCGACGACGTCGCGGGTCCACCCCGCGGCCTCGATGCGCTGCAGGACGTCGTTCGCGCGGATCCCCTCGGGCAGCACGAAGCGGGCGGTCCGTGGGCGGCCGCCGCGCACCAGCGCGTCGGCGAGCTGCGGCACCGTCAGGTCGCGGCGCAGGTCGTAGAGGCCCTCGCCGACGCGCCCCTGGTCGCCGCGGTAGCGCAGGACGACGAGGAGCGCCCGGCGATCGCGCAGCAGGCCGGCGGCCTCCAGGTCGGCGGCGACGCGACTGGCGCTGGCGCCGGACGCGACCTCGAACGCGACGGGGCGCGGGTCGCCCGCGTCGACCGGGCCGAGGCTCCACACGGCCCAGGCGACCGCGGCCAGCAGCAGCGCGAGGGTCACGACGGCGACGAGGCTGAACGCGGCCCGGGGGCCAAGGCGTGGTCGGGGTGGCGCGGGTGCGGGCCGTTCGGGGTCCGCGGCGACGGGCCGACCGATCGGCGGCGGGTCGGTCGCGGACCGTTCGGACTCGGCGCTCATGGCGCGGTCCCGTCCTCGCCCGCGGCGGTGGCCGCGCGCCGCTCCAGATAGGTCTCGAGGATGGCCACGGCAGCGCCCTCGTCGAGCCGGCCCTTCTCCTGGCGCCGGCCCCGCGAGAGCCCCGACCCGGCGACCTGGCGCTGGGCCAAGGCCGTGGTGAAGCGTTCGTCGAGCAGCTCGACGCGCAGGCCGGCGGCCCGCAGCGCCTGGGCGAAGGAGCGCACGCGCTGGGTCTGCAGCGAATCGCCGCCCTGCGCCCGCAGCGGGAGGCCGACCACCACCAGCGACGCCCCCTCGGCCGCGGCCGCGGCCACGACCGCGGCCACGTCGTCGGCCTGGCGGCCGCTGCGCTGGAGGGCGCCGCGGCCGAAGGCGAAGCGGGAACCGACCTCGCCGCGGGCGACGCCGATGCGCGCCTCGCCGACGTCGAGCGCCAACGCGACCGAGCGGTCCGACGCGTCGCGGGCGCCGTCCGGGGGCGTCGGGGGGGGCGCGTCGCTCAGGCCTTCACCGCCTGGGCGACGACCTCGGACACGGCGGCGAGCGCCGACTGCAGGCCGGCGGCGTCCTTGACGCCCGCCTGGGCCATGTCGGGCCGGCCGCCGCCGCCCCCGCCGCCGCGCTGGGCCAGCCCCTTGACGACCTTGCCGGCCTGGGCGCCGCTCGCCTGGGCCGACGCCGCGGCCTTGACCACGAGCAGCGTGCCGCTGCCGACCACCACCAGCTCGGCGCCGCTGCGCTGCATCAGGGTATCGGCCGCGTTGCGCAGGGCAGCGGCGTCCAGCCCGTCGAGCGCGAGGCTGGCGACCCGTAGACCGGCGACGTCGGCCACCTCCTGGGCGCCCTGGGACTGGGCGGCGGCGAGCTTGTCGCGCAGCCCGGCGACCTCGCGCTGCGCGGCCTTGAGCTCGCTCTGCAGCTTGCCGACGCGTCCCTCGAGCTCGTCGGGCTTGGCGCCGAGCGCGCGGGCGGTGGCGCCGATCGCGTCGCGCAGCTGCTGGACGTGCGCCAGCGCGGCACGGCCGGCCAGGGCCTCGATGCGCCGCACGCCGGCGGACGCGGCCTCCTCGGCGGTGACGAGGACCGGCCCGATCTCGCCGGTGCGGGCCACGTGGGTGCCGCCGCACAGCTCGATCGACGGGCTGGAGGCCGGCTCGCCGATGGTGATCATGCGGACCTCGGCCCCGTACTTCTCGCCGAACAGCATCATCGCGCCGGCCGCGCGGGCCTCGTCGATCGGCACCACGCGGGCGGCGACCGGCAGGTCGGCCTGGACCCAGCCGTTGACCATCGTCTCGACCGCGTGCAGCTGCTCGGCGGTGATCGCGGCGCCGTGGCTGACGTCGAAGCGCAGTCGCTCCGGCGCCACCAGCGAGCCCGCCTGGGCGACGTGGTCGCCGACCACGCGCCGCAGGGCCGCGTGCAGCAGGTGGGTGGCGGTGTGGTGCTTGCGGGTCTCGCGGCGGGCGGGATCGACGGCGACCCGCACCCGCTGGCCGACGCGCAGCGTGCCGCGGGCCACCTGGGCGCGGTGGACGATCAGTCCCTGGGGGCCCTTGACGGTCTGCTGCACCACGGCGGCGCCGCCGTCCCAGGCGACCTTCGCGGCGTCGCCCACCTGCCCCCCGCCCTCGGCGTAGCAGGGGGTGACGTCGAGCACCAGCTGCACGGCGTCGCCCTCGCCGGCGGACTCGACCGCGCCCGCCTCGGTCACCAGCGCGACGACCGTCGCGTCGGCCGCGTCGGCCTCGTAGCCGACGAAGCGGCTCGGCGCGTGCGCGGCGGCGACCTCGGCGAGCACGTCGACGGCGGCGAACATCGTGGCCTTGCCGCCGCCCGCGCGCGACACGGTCCGCGCCTCCTCGCGCGCGCGGGCGTAGCCCTCGCGGTCGACGACCACCCCGCGCTCGGCGGCCATCTCGACGGTGAGGTCGAGCGGAAAGCCGTAGGTCTGCCACAGGTCGAAGGCGACCTCGCCCGCCAGCACCTCGTCGCCGAGACCGTCCAGCACGTCCTTGACACGCTCGATCCCGGCCCCGAGGGTCTCGAGGAACTGGCTCTCCTCGGCCTTGACGATCGCGGCGATGCGGCCGGCCGCCTCGCGGACGTTGGGGTACGCGCCGCCCATGCTCTCGGCGACGCCGGCGACCAGCTCGAACAGCACCGGGCGACGCACGCCCATCTGCCAGGCCTGCCGCGCGGCGCGGCGGATGAGCATCTTGATGACGTAACCGGCGCCGTCGTTGGCGGGCAGGATGCCGTCGGCGATGCACATCGTCACCGAGCGGACGTGGTCGGCGACGATGCGGTGCGGCACGCTCTCCAGGTCGCGGTAGGGCACGCCGGAGGCCGCGACCAGGCGGCGGATCGTCGGCTGGAACAGCTCGGTCGCGTAGGCGTCGGTCGCGTCGGTCACGACGGAGGCGAGGCGTTCGAAGCCCATGCCCGTGTCGATGTTCTTCATGGGCAGCGGGCGCAGCTCGCCGTCTTCGAGGTCGAACTGGGTGAACACCAGGTTCCAGATCTCCATGAAGCGGTCGCCGCGGCCGGTGTTCGGCCCCGTTTCGTCCGGGCTGCCGTAGTCGGGGCCGCGGTCGTAGAAGATCTCGGAGCAGGGGCCGCAGGGGCCGGAGCGCCCGTCCTTGACCGCGTTGGCGGGCCAGAAGTTCTGGTCCTCGCCCCAGCGCGACATGCGCGCCTCTGGCACGCCGACCTGCTGCGTCCAGATCTCCCAGGCCTCGTCGTCGTCCTCGAAGACGGTGACCCACAGGCGGTCCGGGTCGAGCCCCAGCCACGCCGGGTCGGTGAGGAACTCCCAGGCCCAGGCGGCGGCCTCGGCCTTGAAGTAGTCGCCGAAGGAGAAGTTGCCGAGCATCTCGAAGAAGGTGTGGTGCCGCCGCGTGCGCCCGACGTTCTCGATGTCCGAGTCCTTGCCCCCCGCGCGCATGCACTTCTGCGACGTCGCCACGCGCGGCCACTCACCCTCGACGCCCTCGAAGCGTGCGGGTGCCCCCTGGAACTGGGGCTTGAACTGCTGCATGCCCGCGACGTTGAACATGAGCGTCGGGTCCTCGCTCTTGAGCGACGCCGAGGGCAGGACGAGGTGGTTCTTGGACGCGAAGAACCGCAGGAAGGTCGCCCGCAGCTCGTCTAGGTCGTGGATCGTGGCCATGGTGGGAACGCCTCCGTCGAGCGCTCCCGGCATCGTACCGCGCGTCGTGGCGGCGCCGGGTGACGGCAGGGCGGCCCGCGCGGGCCCTTCGGGAACTCCTGGGCCGCTGCCTGCACACAAGGGGTAGGACCGGCACCCACGCTGGTCCCCCCGAGGAGGACGCCATGACCCCGCACGATCCCCACCGCCGTCGATCCCTCGCCCTTCCCACAGGTTCGCTGCTCGCGCTGGCGCTCGTCGCCCTGGTGGCGGCCTGCAGCCCGGCCGCGGGCGACGAGGTGCAGGTGCAGGACGCCGCCCTAGCGTCGCTCACGCAGGCGATCGACGACATGGCCGCCAGCGACGGCGTCGACCTGACGCTCGCGGACACGGGTCTGGCGGCCGCCGCCGCGGACGCGCCGCGCACCGTCGTCCGGCGCGTCGACATGGAGCGCTCGGTCGAGGTGGTCGACGTCGTCCTCGAGCCGGACGCCGCGACCGTCGATGCGATCCTCCTCGTCGAAGGCACGGCCGAGATCTGGCGGGTGGACCCCGAGGCCGAGCCCGTCCGAACGCTGCTCGGTGAGAAGCCGATCGAGCTGACCGGCGCGGTCCGCGTCGAGTTGGAGCGCCGCGGGCGCGTGTGGCTCGTGACCGGCGTGCGGCGCTCGCCCCTCGAGCAGGGCCCGGATGCGGCGGACCTCGGTCCCTGGTCGCTCTCACCGGAGTCGCCCGTCGCAGGTTGGCCGGTCGCCGTCACGCTCGACGTCGACGCGCCCTTGCCCGAAGACGACTTCGTGGTTCGCGCGTACGCCCGCTTCCTCGACGGCGTCGACCGGCTCAACGACGCCGGTGTCGGCGCCGACGCGGTGGCCGACGACGGCACCTACTCGGCCCTCGGGCGCGTCGAGCGTTTCGCGCGCGAGGGGGTCCGGTTGGTCTTCTTCGGCGCGCTGAACCATACCGCCACCACCGACCTGAGCGTCGATGGCGACGGCGCCTACCTGAGGCCCTACACCGAGACGATCCTGCCCGCCTGGGCTTACGTGCGCGCCGACGATTAGGCTGAGCACGTGCTGCCGACGCTGGCGTTCCCCGTCAAGCGCTGGGCGTTCGCGCCCGGCCCACGGCTCGCGTTCGACCCCGCGCACGACGAGGATGCGTCGTGGGTCGTCGCCGCACGCCACGGCGACGCCGACGCGTTCGACGAGTTGGTCCGGCGCCACGCCGCCCGCCTGCACGCGGTGGCGCGGCGGCTGGTGGGTCCCGGCGACGCGCCGGACGCCGTCCAGGAGTGCCTGATGACTGCCTACCAGGGGCTGCCGCGCTTTCGTGGCGATGCCCGCTTCTCCACCTACCTCCATGCCATCCTCGTTCGCCAGTGCCGCCGCACGGCGCGGCGACTGGCGCGCTCCCTGCCGTGGCCGGACGGCGAGGTCGCGAGTGGCGACCCCGGGCCCGTCGAGCACGCCGAGCGCCACGAGGCTCAGCGCCAGGTGGCGCGCGCCGTCGCTCGCCTGCCGGCGCCGTACCGCGAGGCGCTGGTCCTGCGGGAGTCGGCCGGCCTCGAGTACCAGGACATCGCGCGGGTGCTGGGGGTGCCGATCGGCACCGTCCGCAGCCGCATCGCGCGGGCCCGCGAGCGCCTGCGCGAGGCGTTCGAGCGCGACGGGGTGGCGCCGTGAACGCTCGCCGTCAGCGCGCCCGCGGGACGGGCGGCCGCCCAGCCGGTGATGCCTCGGCCTTCGAGCGTTGGCTCGGCGACGGCTTGGCGCCGGACGCGAGCGACGCCGCGGCGGGGCGCATGCTCGCCGACGCGTGGCGCGATCGCCGGCGGGCGATGGACGGGTCCGCGTCGGGGACGGTCGCGTTCGCGCGGCGCCGGCGCGCCTGGTGGTGGGCCTCGATGACCGTCGCCGCCACGACGGTCGCCGCGGTCGTGCTGGTCGCCGTGGTGGCGTGGCCGACGCCGGCGGCCGTGGATGGTTCGGCGCTCGCCGCCAGTTACCTCGAGGCGATGGGCACGCTGCCCAGCGGCGCGCCATGAACATCGTCCGAGTCCTGACGGTCCTGGCGTGGGGCCTGCTGCTGGCGCTCGCGTTCGCCCAACCGGCGCGCCAGGCCGACGATCGCCCCGAGCTCCCGCCGGCCGCCGTCGGTGACGCGGCCGGCGACCGCCTCGGGAACGACGGAGCTGCCTGGCTGCGCCGCATGCTCGCGGCCGAGCGCGCGTTCGCCTTCGCCGTGGCGCCCGAAGAACGCAGCGTGTGGCCCGCGGAGCCGGCCGCCGCGAGCGCCACGTTCGCGTGGCCGGCCGGGGTGACGCTCGACGCGGTGCGCGCCAACTTCGACGTGCGCTGGGTCGGCCGCGAGCGGACGTCCGCACGTCCCGTCGTCGTCATCGACCTGCTGCCGCGCCACGAGGGCCCCGCGTGGCGCTTCTGGATCGACGCGGCGACGGGCGCCCGCGTGGCGTACCGCGCGACGCTGGCTGACGGGCGCGTCGTCGCCGAAGGTCGGGGCGACCCGAGCACCCTGGTCGCGACGGACGCCGTCCTGCCGCTGCCGGCCCCGCGTGCCCCGGACGGGCGTCGGGCGGAACTGTGGCGCGCGGCCTTCGCCGGCCTGGACGGATTCGAGCCGGTGGCGGTCGCTCGGGTCCGCCTCGGCTCCGGCGTTCCCGCCCTGCGCGTCACGCTCTGGGACGGCCTGAGCGGCGCCGTGCTGATCGTCTACCCCGCGGCGCGCACGCCGGCGCGCGAGGACTGGATCGTGTCCCGCACGAGCGGCCGGCTCACGCTCGCGCTCGTGGGGCCGGTCCCCGAGCCCGCAGCCACCGCTTACCTCGACGAGCTGGCGGCGCGACGCTGGGCGCGGGCGGAACTGGCGGCGCTGCTCCGGCAGTGGGTGCCCGTCGACGGCGAAGGCGGGGGTCCGTAGGGCGCGTCTCGGCGACGGTGCAGCGTGGGTCTCCTGGGTTGGCGGCCGTACGATGCGGGGATGCCCAGCGTGACGCCGCCCTACGAGACCCAGGCCCGCCGACCAGGCGGCGCCGCGGGCCCGCCGCCCGGCTCGTTGCCGGGCAGGACGCCCGGCAACGAGCGCGCGCTCATGGCGCTCGGCCTGCTGGTCTTCCTCCACCTCGGGTTGCTGCTGGCGGCGTACGGGCCCTCGTTCGCCGCGCTGCAGGCGCGCCACGGGGTGAGCGTCGCCGAGGTCGGTACGTCGGTCAGCGCCCACTTCGCCGGCGGCTTCGTCGGCGTGCTCGTCGCCGGCCTGCTGATCGCGCGCCTCGGCTACCGGCGCTCGATGGTGCTGTCGGCGCTGCTGCTGGCGCTGGGCGGCGCCGGCGTCGGCTTCACCGGCAGCTGGTCGCTGGTGCTGGTCGGCGCGGCACTCGTCGGTCTCGGCTACGGCATCGCGGTCGTGCTCTACAACTTCCTGTTCGCCCGCGCCTTCGCGCCCGCCGGGGCGGCGGCCGTCAACCTCGTCAACGGCGCCTACGGGGTGGGATCGATCGCCATGCCCGCGCTCGTCGGATGGGTCACCGGGGCGGCGATCGCGCGCGACCCCGCCGCGATCGCGCAGGTGCCGCCGCTGGTCTTCGGGTTCACCACCGCGTTGGGTGTTGCCGTCGTGGCCATGGTGCTGTGGGTGCCGTGGCTGCCGCCGACGCGGTCGGGCGCCTCCGCCGGCCAGGGTTCGGTGCCGCCCGCCGGGTCGTGGTTGGCGGGCGGCGTCGTGCTGTTCTCCGCGCTGATGTTCCTCTACGTGGCCGTCGAGGTGGCGACCGCCGCGTGGGCGCCCACCCACCTCGCCGAGGCCCTGGGCGTCGCACGCTCGGCGCTCGCCGTGTCGGTGTTCTGGGGGGCCCTGACGGCGGGCCGCTTCCTCGCCGCCGCCTTCGCGTCCCGGCTGCGGCCCGCCGACCTCATCCTGGGCGGGATGGCGCTCACGCTCGTGGGCGTGGGCCTGGCGCACGTGCCCGCGGTCGCCCTCGTCGGCTACGCGCTCGTCGGGCTGGGGCTGGCGCCGGTGTTCCCGACGACGGTCGTGTGGATCGACCGGCACTTCGGCGAGCGGGCCGACCGCGTCGCACCCTGGATCCTCGCGGCCGGCAACCTCGGCCCGGTCGTCGGGGCCCCCGCGGTGGGGCTGGCCGTGGCCTTCGCCGGACCGGCCGTGGTCCCGAGCGCGCTGGCGCTGGCGTTGCTGGCGCTGGGCGGCGTGGTCGTGGCGATCCGGCGCCGCGGCAGGCCCGCGATCGGGTCGTCGACGAGTTGACCGGCGCCGCGTAGGCTGTGCCCATGGCCCCCGCGACGAACGATCCCGACGCGCTGCTGCTGCAGGAGATCCAGGGCGCCTTCCGGCGCCAGAAGGCGCAGGTCGAGCGCGCGCTCGCGCAACTCCCGCGGGAGCGCTGGTCGACCCGGCTGGACGACGGCGAGGGCAACTCGATCTCGGTGCTGCTGCGCCACGTCGCAGGGAACCTGCGCTCGCGCTGGTCCGAGATCTTCACCGCCGACGGCGAGAAGCCCGATCGCGACCGGGACGGCGAGTTCGAGGACGCGGACGCCACGCCCGAGGACCTGATGGCGGCCTGGGAGGCCGGTTGGGCGGTCGCGCTCGGTACGATCGACGGTCTGCGCCCCGACGACCTGGGACGGGTGATCACGATCCGCGGCGAGCCCCACAGCGTCGCGCGGGCGCTGGTCCGCAGCCTCGACCACACCGGGCACCACACGGGTCAGATCGTCATGCTGGCCAAGCACCTGTGCGGGCCCGCGTGGGCGACGCTGTCGCTGCCGCGGCGGCGGATGTGAGGGGTTCATGGTTGGTGGCCCCGATCTGTCGGAGCGGGTCGGGCGCCGGGAAGGATGATGCGTGCCGATCGTCGAGAACCACGGCAGGCTGGGTCGCGACGCGGACTTCAGCCTCGCGTTCTGGCGATCGCAGCCTCCGGAGGTCGTGTTCGAGGCTGCCTATGCGTTGATCAAGGACTTCCTGCTCTTGAAGGAGGGCCATGCTGACGAGCCCAGACTTCAGAGAACTGTTGAAGCTTTTCGACGAGCATGAGGTTCGCTACCTGATCGTCGGCGGCTACGCCGTGATGCGGTACGCCGAGGCATGGCCGCGCCGGGAGACCGTGATGATCGGCGAGACGCCGATGCACTTCATCGGGAAGGACGACCTGATCGCTTCGAAGCGGGCCGCGGGGCGCCCGAAGGACCTGCTGGATCTCGAGTCGCTCGAGGTGGATCTCTAGCGCCCTGCACCGCGCCACATTCGAGGCCTTCGGTGCCGCCGGCCGGTGCGGACCGGCCGGCCCGCGCAGGCGTCGCTCAACCTTCTTCCGTCACCCGCCGCAGCAACTCCTCGGGCTCGGCCGCGATCCCCAACCGCCGGAAGCTGAAGGTGAGCGACGCAGCGTCCTGCGCCAGCAGCTCCTGCGCGCCGGGCTGTTCGCGGTCCATCGCCTGCGGGAAGTCGATGAGGACCACCCGGCCCTCCCACCACAGCAGGTTGTAGGCCGACAGGTCGCCGTGGACGACGCCGAGCCGCCAGCAGGCGCGCATGAGGGCGACGCTCTGCTCGCAGGCGGAGGCCGCCTCGTCGGCGTCGAGCACCGCGTCGGACAGGCGCGGGGCTGGCGCTTCGGGCGTGCCGACGAAGCGCATGAGCACCACCTCGCCGGCCTCGGCGATGTCGAAGGCCTCGGGACCGACGAGCGGCTCGGGGACCGAGATGCCTGAGCGCCACAGGCGCCACAGGATGAGGTACTCGTGCGCGGCCCACAGGGCCTTGAGCGCCCGGCGACCGCGCCCGGAGCGGTGGCGGATCGCCTTGGCCAGGCGGGCGTCGCCGATCCAGCGGCCGTCCTGGTAGCGCTGGTCGTTCTTGAAGCTGCGCACCTCGACGTCGCGGAAGATCTTCACCGCCACGTCGCCGAGCGGTGAGCGCCCCAGGTAGACGGTGGCCTCCTTGCCGCTCTTGAGTTCGCCGACGATCTCGTGGACGAAGCCGCGCTCCTGCATGCGCCGCAGGGCCGTGCCGGGCGCCGCCTGGCCGTCGTCGCCGATCAGTTGGGTGACGTTCTGCCTGCCCTTGGGGGCGCGGCGCGAGCGGCGCTTGCGCGGGCCTTCGTAGGCATCGTGGTGGGCGTCGGGATCGATCTTCCGGGCGATGGTGGGCCTCCGATGGTGGGTGGAGGCGGGCCAACGCAGCCGCCCTCACGGTCGTTCCAGCATGCCACGCGCGCGCGGATCAGCGGCGCGGGTGGAGCAGCGCGGCCATCAGGTAGAGCGCGACCGCGGTGCCGCCGATCGCCGGCGTCCCGAGCGCATGACCGAGCCAGGTGGCGCCCGCGCCGACGGTGACCGCGGCGATGCCGCTCGCGGCCCAGGCGGCGGCCACGCCGGGGTGACCCGCTGCGGGCGGGTTCGTGGCGGGGCCTCGTGGGGCGGCGGCCACGTCCCCCACCGCAGGGCCACTCGGCGCGTCGCCCGCGACCCCCCACGCGGCCAGCAACCGGGGGAACGGCATGCCCATCGGCACGCCCAGGGCGACCAGGGCCGCGGCCAGCAGCGCCCCCGCGACCAGCGGCGGCCACGGGTCGAGCGCGACGGCCAGCGCCGGCGCCAGCAGCAGCCACAGGAGCACACCACCGGCGGCGACCACCGCAGGGAGGGCGACGCCGGCGGTCCCTGGGGGTGACGTGGCGCCTGCCGCTCGCCGGCCGGCCCAGCCGGCTCCGATCGCGCCGCCCACCAGGAGCGCGCCGAGCGTCAGGGACAGGCTCCAAGCCGGATGGCCCGCCGCCCGCTGGACCAGCTGCAGGGCGTGCAACTCGGTCGCCAGGAAGGCCGCGCCGAGCGCGGCCGCGCTGAGCCAGCGCCGGGCCGCGTCGGCCGGCACGGCCGCCCCGGGCGCGCCGGCGGATCCGCCGAGCGCGCGCCCGACCCCAGCCGCCGCCAGCAGCAGCGCGGCGGCCACCGCGAGGGCCAGCGCGCCGGCCAGGCGCACGTCGCGCGGCAGGCCGGGCTCGAAGGCGAAGAAGTACGGGCGGTCGTCGGTCGTCGGCCGGAGGTCCAGATCCGGGCTGGCCGCGATGAGGCCTTCGAGGGTCAGCGCGCCGGCGGCGAGCTCGCCGAGCGCGGCCGGGGCGAGCAGGTCGGGCACCACCAGCAGCGACCAGCCTCGCGCCTCCGCGACGCGGGCGGCCGCGATGGCCTCGTCGCGCCCGAAGGGCGTCGGCCGCACCAGCAGGAGCGGCACCGGCGGCGTGGCGCGCGCGTCCATCACCGCGAAGACGTGGCGCGTCGCCGCCGCGTGGTCGGCCGCCCAGCCGCCGCTCACCAGCGCCGCGAGGGCGGTGGTGAGCGCGCGGGTCAGCGTGGCCTCGTCGTAGAGCGTCAGCGACAGCCTGCCGCGCGGGGTCAGCCGCTCCAGGTAGGCGGTGAACGCCTCGAGGGTGTAGACGCGGTTCTCCGTCAGGGCCGCGCCGCGCAGCTCGGCGGCCCCGGTGACGACGTTCGCGAGCGTGATCGCGTCGAAGCGCCCGTCGCTGCGCGCCAGCTCGCGGCGCCCGTCACCGATGCGCACCGCGGTGGGCGGGTCGTACACGCCGCCGGCCGCCGCACCGAGGTCGCGCACGAGGTCGACGCTCGCGCGGTTGACCTCGACGGCGTTCACCTCGCTGGCCCCGTGCGCGCGCGCCTGGGCGACGTCGAGCCCACCGCCGCTGCCGATGAGGAAGGCGCGCTGGGTGGGCGCGACGGCGAAGGGAAAGGCGCCGACGTCGTTCCACCAGCGCTGCGCGTCGGGGTCGGGCACGATCGAGCCGGCGCCGCCGTCCATGTACAGGTAGCGCGCGCCGTCGGGCGCGCGTACGAGGTCGGTGCGGGCGAGCGCGTCCCAGCGGGTCGCCTCGATGACGGCGCCGCTCTCGAGCTGGCTGCGGAGCGGCTTGGGCGTGCCCATCGCAGCGGGGTCGTAACGCAGCACGCCGGTGGCCGCGGCCAGCACGACGGCGGCGACGGCCACGCCGCCGGACGCGAGGGCGAGCGATCGGCCCGGGCGCCGGAGCGCCCAGGCGGCGACGAGGAGCAGGCCGGCGGCGGCGAGGCTCCCTGTGAGGCCGCCGAGGAGGCCGAGCGCGAGCGGCGTCAGGGCCGCCGCGACGGCGGCGGCCGCCAGGTCGACGCGGTAGAGACGTGCGGCCGCGCTGGCGTGCCGGGCGAAGAGCCCGGCGACGGACAGCCCGATGGCGGCGTAGGCGACGACCAGCGGCGCCAGCCCCCACAGGGGCGAACCCAGGCTGCCGGCCGCCAGCAGGGCCAGGACGGCGATGGCGGCCGCGACCGGCGCGAGGGCGGCGGCGAGCGCAACGGCGCCAGGCGAGCGCCACGACGGGCGGGCGGCGGCCGCCGCCGCGCCGAGCCCCAGCCCGAGCAGGGCGGCGGCCAGCAGCGGGCCGACCCAGGAACTGACGAACAGCGTCGAGAGCAGCCGCGTGAGGCCGATCTCGAGCGCCATGCCGCCGGCCGAGAGGGCGGCGATGGCGCCGACCACGCCGCGATCACGGATCACGCCGCGATCACGGATCGCGCCGCGATCACGGATCATGTCGCGATCGCGGGTCATGCCGCGCTCCCGGATCGCGCCGCGCGGCGTCAGTGGCGTCCCCGGAAGCGCGGGTCGAGTACGTCGCGCAGGCCGTCGCCCAGCGTGTTGAAGCCCAGCACCGAGACCATGATCGCGAGGCCGGGGAAGATCCCCATCCAGGGCGCCTGCTGCAGGTAGCCGCGGCCCTCGGAGAGCATGCGGCCCCAGCTCGGGTCCGGCGGTTGGGTGCCGAGCCCGAAGAACGACAGGGCGGCCTCGGCGAGGATCGCGAAGGCGAGGCTGAGCGAGGTCTGCACGATGATCGGGCCGAGCGCGTTGGGCAGCACGTGCCGCAGCATGATGCGGAGCTGGCTCTGGCCCAGCGCGCGGGCCGCGGTGACGAATTCGCGGTCGCGCACGGAGATGACGGCGCCGCGGGTGACGCGCGCGAAGATCGGCGCGTAGACGATGGCGATGGCGATCATGGCGTTCTCGACGCCGCGCCCCAGGATGGCCATGACGGTGATCGCCAGCAGCACCGCGGGGAAGGCGAAGAGGATGTCCATGGCGCGCATGATCACGTCGTCGACCCAACCGCCGCGGTAACCGGCCGTGAGGCCGAGGGCGACGCCCGCGAGGCCCGAGATGCCGACGGCGATGAAGGCGACCTGGAAGCTGACCGAGGCGCCGTAGAGGATGCGCGAGAAGACGTCGCGGCCGAAGTCGTCGGTGCCGAAGGGGTGCGCCCACGATGGTGGGGCGAAGCGGGCGGTGAAGTCCATCGCGATCGGGTCGTAGGGCGCGAGCGAGGCGCCGAAGAGCGCGACCAGCGCCAGGGCGAGGATGATGCCGCCGCCGAACAGCACCGAACCGTGCCGCAGCGCCTTGCGCAGCAGGTCGAGCCCGGGTCGGCTGCGGGGCGCCTCGGCGTGGGACGTCGCGGTGGCCATCAGGTGTACGACACCCTCGGGTCGAGGAGCGTGTAGGAGAGGTCGGTCAGCAGGTTGACGACGGTGAAGGCCACCGCCGAGAGCAGCACCGCCGCCTGCAGCGCGGGGTAGTCGCGCTGCAGCGTCGCGGTCAACGCCAACTGCCCGAGTCCCGGCCAGGCGAAGATGATCTCCACCACCACGACCGCCGACAGCAAGGTCGCCATCTGCAGGCCGACGATGGTGACGATCGAGATGGCGGCGTTGCGCAGCACGTGCTTGCGCATCACCTTGCCGCGCGGCAGCCCCTTGGCGTGGGCGGTGCGCACGTAGTCCTGGCCCAGCACCTCGAGCAGTGCCGAGCGGACGAAGCGGGTCATGATCGCGCCGCTGATGATCCCGGCGGTCAGCGCCGGCAGCGTGATGTGCCGCAGGAAGGGCACCAGCCCTTCGGACAGGGGCCGGTAGCCCGACGACGGCAACCAACCGAGCGTCTCGCTGAAGAGCAGGATCAGCAGGATGCCCATCCAGAAGTCCGGGACCGACACGCCGAGCTGGCTGAACACCGACACCCCGAGGTCGCGCGGGCTGCCGGGCTTGAGCGCGGCGAAGATGCCGGCGGGCAGCGCGATCGCCAGGCCGACGAGCAGCGCGGCGAGGGCGAGCGTCAGCGTGGCGGGCAAGCGCCGGGCGACCTCGCCGGCGATCGGTTGGCGGCTGATGAGGCTGGTGCCGAAGTCACCCCGGGTGAGGATGCCGCCGACCCAGGAGACGTACTGCACCGGCAGCGGGCGGTCGAGCCCCATCTGGCGTTCGAGCGCGGCGACGGCGGAGGGCGTGGCCTGCACGCCCAGGGTGACGCGCGCCGGGCTGCCCGGCAGCAGCGGGATGATCGCGAAGGTGACGAGCGAGACGCCGAACAGCACCAACAGGACGGAGCCGAGGCGGCGTAGCAGATAGCTGAGGCTCAACCGGGGCCTCCGGCGGATCGCGCGGCATCGCCGCGCGCGGGGTGGCGGGCCGGCGGGGCCGGCGCGCGGACGAGGTCGTGCTTCTCAAGATAGCGCTTGGGGCCGCACGGCGTCGGGGAAGCCCGAGGGTGACGTCGGGTGGGACGCTGGATCGAAGAGAGGGGGGGTCGCCGAGGCGACCCCCCCTCCACGAGGCCTCAGCGATCGAGCCAGGTGCCCACGAAGCGGACGGCCTGGTCGGCGCGGGCGGAGAAGCCCTTCACCTCGGGCCGGTAGGCGTGGATCTGCAGCGGGTTGTACATGTAGATGTAGGGGGCGTCGTCGACGATCGCCCGGTTCACCTGCTCGTACAGCGGGCGGCGGGCGTCGGCGTCGGGGAGCATGCGGGCCTCGTCGAGCAACTCGTCGACCGTGGGGTTGCTGTAGCCCGTGAAGTTGAAGACCTCGCCGGTGCGGTGCTGCGCGTAGAAGTAGTCGTCGGGGTCGATCAGGCCGTTCCAGGAGCAGACGTAGGTGTCGTAGTTGCCGTCGCCCTGCTCCTGCAGCCACTCGGCCCACTCGAGCGTGCGGATCGACGCGCGGATGCCCACCGCGGCCAGGTCGGCCTGGATGACCTGGGCCGCGCGGATCGTCGCCTCGATGAACGTCGTCGGCATGATCTCCATCTCGAAGCCATCCGCGTAGCCGGCCTCGGCCAGCAACTGCCGCGCGCGGTCCGGGTCGTAGTCGTACGGCGCGTAGGAGAAGTCCCAGCTCGACGACGACGGGATCGGATCCTGGGTGACGGCGGCGTTGCCGAACTCGGCGGCCAGGGCGACGTTCTCGCGGTTGATCGCGTAGGAGATCGCCTGCCGCACGCGGACGTCGGCCAGCGGGCCATCGGTGGTGTTGACGCCGATGTAGTAGTAGGCGCCGGCGGCGGCGCTGTCGACGATCACGTCGTCGCGGGCGTCGAGCTCCTCGACCGACTGCGGTGGGATGGCGAAGGCCCAGTCGATGTCGCCGGTCACGAGTGCGGAGCGACGCACGGTCTCGTCGCCGATGATGCGGATGTCGACGGCGTCGAGGTACGGCAGACCGTCCTCCCAGTAGTACGGGTTGCGCTCGAGCAGCACGCGCGTGCCGGGCTGGAAGTCGGTGATCATGAACGGCCCCGTGCCGACCGGCCGGGTGTTGACGCTGCCGTCCGCGATGCCGTCGGGGTCGAAGACGCCGAGCGCCTTGATCGAGGCCAGGTGCCCGAGCAGCGAGGGGTTCGGCGCGGCCAGCGAGAACACGACGGTGGACGCGTCGGGTGCGGTGATCGACTCGACGCCCGCGAGGCGCCAGGCGTTGCCCGAGCCGGTCTCCGGGTCGAGCAGGCGGTCGAACACGGTGACGACGTGGTCGGCGACCAGTTCCTTGCCGTTGCTGAAGCGGACGCCCTCCCGCAGGTGGAAGGTGACGGTCAGGCCGTCGTCGGCGACGACCCACTCGCGCGCCAGCGAGGGGACCAGGTTCTGCTCGACGTCGAGCGTGATCAGGGTGTCGAGGACGTTCTCGAGGACCTGGTAGCTGGACATGGCGCTGGTGATGTGCGGGTCGAGGCCGACGGGCTCCTGCGCCCAGGCGGCGACGAGCGTGCCGCCGCGGCTCTGGGCGGCCGCCAGGCCCGCCAGGGCCAGCAGCAGGATCAGGACGAGGGCGAGGGTTCGCTTCATGGGGTCCTCCTTCGGTCGTGCGTCGGGTTCCGGGGGCGGCGTCGTGGGGCGGCGGGCGGATCGGAGGCGGGGTGCGGGGCGGGCGAGCCGTCGTCGCCGAGCTCCCAGTCCCACACGCTCTTGGTGATGCGCACGACCTGCATGGTCTCGTAGCCGACGATGGCGTCGCTGCCGAGCTCCTCCTGCAAGAAGGCGTGAAGCTCCGCGTTCGAGCCGTGCAGCGACTCGACGACCAGGTTGTGCGCGCCGACGCAGGTGGCGAGGTAACGCACCGACTCGTAGCGCGCGAGCGATTCGACGACGTCGTCGAGGGACGCGGGCCGCACCTTGGCGTACGTCGTGGCGACGACCGGCACCCCGAGCGCGAGCGGGTCGCTGATCGCGATGATGCGCATCCAGCCCTCGTCGAGGAGGCGGTGGGCCCGCTTGCGCACCATCGACTCCGACACGCCGAGTTCGCGGGCGATCTCGCGGAAGGGACGGCGTCCGTCGCGTCGCAGCGCGATGACGATGCTCTGGTCGACCGGATCGAGGCGGTCGTACAGGCTGTCGGCCACGGGGCCTCCCGGGTGGAGTCGGTCGCGTCTCACGTCCGCCCGCGACCGGGCGCACGTTCGGGGATGGGCGTCTTCGCCGTGAGAATAGGCGAATCGCGTCCCGCGCGTCAAGCTCCGGGACGCAATGCGTCCAACGGGGGGCCGGCCCGACCGCGCGCCGGCGCCCGCCCTCGGGGACGACGCGCTCCCGCGGCCCCGTGCTCAGCTCTCTTCGGTCGCCACCGCCAGCGTCCGCCGCACCAGCTCATCGGTCGAGCTGACGAAGGGCAGCACGCCGCCGTCGTGGCGCACGTCGCCCTCGGCCATCAAGAGCGGCACCTCGGTGCAGGCCGCGACGATCGCCTCGGCGCCGGCCGCCGCCAGCCGCTCGGCCACGAGACGCAGGCGGGCGCGCACCGCGTCGTCCGCCGCCCCGCGTTTCACCGCGTAGATCGCGTCCATCACCGTGCGCTGGTCGTCGCCCAGCGGTACCAGCGGGCGCACGCCGGCGGCCTCGAAGGCGTCCTGGTAGAGCCGCGCGGCCAGCGCGCCGTCGGTCGCCAGCAGGCCGACCGCGGCGACCCCGGGCAGCCGCTCGCGGGTGGCGGCGACCGTCGTCTCGATGAGGTCGAGGAACGGCACCGGCCCGGCGGCCGCGCGGACGGCGTCGGCGAAGGCGTGGGCGCTGTTGCAGGGCATGACGAGCAGCTCCGCCCCCTGCGCCGCCAGGCCACGGGCCATCGCCGCCAAGCGCGGCGCCGGGCTCTCGCCGCGACCCTCGATCGCGGCCGTGCGGTCGGGCACGCCGGGGTCGTTGTCGATGACGATGCGCAGGTGATCCTGATCGCTTCCCGCGCGCGTGGCCGCCACCAGCTTGGCGAAGAAGTCGACGGTCGCGTCGGGCCCCATGCCGCCGATCACGCCGACGACCCGGCGGCGGGCGCTCATGCCGGCGTGCGGCCCAGGATGACGTCCTCGTAGGCGTAGAGGGCCGGGGCGCCGCCGGTGTGCAGGAAGAGCACGCGCTCGCCCGCCGCGAAGCGGCCCGCGCGCACCATGCCGATCAGCCCGGCGGCGGTCTTGCCCGTGTACACCGGGTCGAGCAGGATCCCCTCGTGGCGCGCGAACAGCTGCACCGCCTCGACCATCGACGCGGTCGGCAGCGAGTAGCCGGGCCCGACGTAGTCGTCGACCACCTCGACGAGCTCGCGCGGGACCGGCGGCCGCACGCCGAGCAGGTCGGCCGTGGCCTGGGCCAGGGCGTGGATCTTCTCCTCCTGCGGCGCCTTGGCGGCGCGCACGCTCACCCCGGTGAGCGGCAGGTTGGCGTTGACGCCGTGCAGGCCCGCCAGCAGGCCGGCGTGGGTGCCGCCCGAGCCGCTCGACGCGACCATGTGGTCGAAGGCCACGCCCATCTCGAACGACTGGTCCATGATCTCCTCGGCGCAGGCGACGTAGCCCAGGGCGCCGAGCGGCGTCGAGCCACCGCCCGGGATGACGTACGCCTTGCGGCCCTGCGCCGCCAGCTCGTCCGCCAGGCCCTGCATCGCGGCGGCCAGGTCGGTGCCGGCGTCCACCACCTGGATGCGCTCCACGCCGAGCAACTGGTACAGGAAGTTGTTGCCGCTGGCGTCTTCGCGGTAGCTGCCCGGGACCCGCTGCTCCAGCACCAGCTGGCACTTCAGGCCCTCCTTGACGGCGGCGGCGAGCGTCAGGCGGCAGTGGTTCGACTGCACCGCGCCGACGGTGATCAGCGTGTCGGCGCCCTGCGCCAGGGCGTCCGCGACCAGGAACTCCAGCTTGCGCGTCTTGTTGCCACCGGCCGCGAGGCCGAGCAGGTCGTCGCGCTTGACCCACAGCTCGGGGCCCCCGAGCGCGGCGGAGAGCGCCGGCAGCGGCTCGAGCGGCGTGGGGTTGGACGTGTAGCGGCGGCGGGGGAAGCGGGCGAGGTGCATGGATCGCCTCCTGGATTGGGTTGCCCCAGGATACGCCCGGGTCGGCGGGACGGGCCGCCGTCACCCCTCCGGGGCCCGTGGCGTTCTAGACTGCGCTTCCCGGAGGTCCCCGCCGCCATGACCCCAGCGCCCGCCCCCGTCGCCCCCCACCCGGTCGTCCCCGCCGGGCCGCTGCCGCGCAACCCCGGCATGTCGCTCGATCTCGACTGGGTCGCCGCGGTGCGCGTCGACCGTTCGGCCGCCGAGCGCCGCGCCGCTACCCTCACCACCCGCCGCAGCGTCAAGGCCGACGCGCAGGCCGGCTGGCTGCTCAAGGCGATCACGCTGATCGACCTCACCACCCTGGCCGGCGACGACACCCCGGCCCGCGTCCGGCGGCTGTGCGCCAAGGCGCGCGCGCCCGTGCGCCCCGACCTGCTGGCCGCCCTCGGGATGGACGGCGTGCCCCTCACGACCGGCGCGGTCTGCGTCTACCACGCGCTGGTGCCGGCGGCGGTGGCCGCCCTCGAGGGCAGCGGCGTGCCGGTGGCGGCCGTGTCGACCGGCTTCCCCGCGGGCCTGACCCCGTTCGAGACGCGCATCGCGGAGATCCGCGCCTCGGTGGCGGCGGGGGCCGAGGAGATCGACGTCGTCATCCACCGCGCGCAGGCCCTCGCCGGCGACTGGCCCGCGCTGTACGACGAGCTCCGCGCCTTTCGCGAGGCCTGCGGCGCGGCGCACCTCAAGGTCATCCTCGGCACCGGCGAGCTCGGCACGCTGCGCACGGTGGCGCGCGCGTCGCTGGTCGCGATGATGGCCGGCGCCGACTTCGTCAAGACGTCCACCGGCAAGGAGCCGGTCAACGCCACCCTGCCCGTGTCGCTGACCATGGCGCGCAGCGTGCGGGCGTACGCCGAGCGGACCGGCCACGCGGTCGGGTTCAAGCCCGCCGGCGGCATCCGCACCGCCAAGGACGCGCTCGCCTGGATGATCCTCATGCGCGAAGAGCTCGGCCGGCGCTGGCTGGAGCCCGACCTGTTCCGCTTCGGCGCCAGCGGCCTGCTCGGCGACATCGAGCGGCAGCTGGAGCACCACGTCACCGGCCGCTACGCGGCGCTGCACCGGCAGCCGCTGGCATGAGCGGGCGCCATGGCGGGTCGCAGGGCGCCCCCGACCCGGGCCCCGCTTGGGTCGGCGATCCCGCGCCCCCGCACGCGTTCGCGCTGCGGCTCGACGACGAGCTGGCGCTGCGCCTGCGGGAGCGGCACCACGCCCGCGAGCTGTACGAACGCATCGATGCCGAGCGTGACCACCTCGTCGCCGGGACCCTGACCTGGGCCCGCGACACGACCCTCGAGGACGCCGAGCGCATGGTCGTCCAGGGGCTGGACCAGTTCCGCCGCGGCGACGGTTGGCAGGCCGACCTCTGCTGGCGCGGCCGCCCCGTCGGGTCGCTCGGCCTGCATTTCCTCGACGGTCCCGGTGGCAGCACCGAGGTCGGCTACTGGATCGAGCGAGCCTGCGAGGGCCGCGGCCTCGTCACCCGGGCGATGCGCGGGCTGCAGCGTCATTTCTTCGAGGGCCGCGGGCTGGATCGGGTGGCGATCGGCACCGTTCGCGGCAACGACCGCTCCGAGGCGGTGGTGCGACGCCTGGGGTACCGGCCCGAGGCCGTGCTGCGGCACGCGCTGCTCGTGGGCGACGATCCCGGCGACCTGGCCTTCTACGGGCTGCTGCGCTCGGAATGGGCGGCGGACGGCGGGGCGGGCCAGGATCCGCTGCCCCTGCCCCTGCCGCGCTTCGCGCTGCGGGTCGACGACGAGCTGGAGCTCGGGCTGCTGGAGCGCAGCGACGCCGATGCCCTGCACGCGCTGATCGAGCGCAACCGCGAGCGCCTGGCCCGCTGGCTTCCGTGGGCCGGGTCGCAGACGCTGGAGGGCACGCGCGGCTTCATCGAGGGGCGTGCGCTCGCCGCGATCGCCCAGGCCGATGGCTTCGAGATCGGCGTGTGGTGGCGCGGTCGGCTCGTCGGCATGGTCGGCATCCACGCCGTCCGGCGCCACCCCATGCGCGGCTCGATCGGCTACTGGCTGGCGGCCGACGCCGAGGGCCACGGTTTGATGGCCCGGGTGGTGCGCGCCGTGGTCGCCAAGGGCTTCGACGACCTCGGCTTCGAGCGGCTCGACATCCGGGCCGACGTCGACAACGCCCGCAGCCGCGCGTTGCCCGAGCGTCTCGGGTTCCGCTTCGAGGGGGTGCTGCGCCGTGCGATGTTCGACGGTCGGCGCTACGCCGACCACGCGGTCTACGGGCTGTTGCGCGAGGAGTGGTCTTCGTGAGTCACGCTTCGCGCCGAACCCTTCACGTAGCATGCGCCCATGTTCGCGCCCTCGCGGGGGCGCGCCGGAGGAGGAGCGGCATGACGAGGTTCTACGCACGTGCGATCGCCGCGCTGGTGATGGCCCTGGGGGCGACCGCCTGCGCGCCGCTGTCCCGTGGGGTGGGGGCCGGCGAGGCGACCGGCCTGGTGACGCTGCCGAGCGGCGAGGTCTGCGGCTACGCCGGCGAGGGCGCAACGCTCGCGTTCGACGGGTTGCGGCTCTCGTGGACCTGCGAGGTGGCGCCGTCGGGCCCGCGCGGGCTCTTCGGCGAGCCGGTCGTCTTGGGTGACACGAGCGTCTCGTGGCGCATCGGGTCGACGGCGCGGCGCGCCGACGGCGGTGGCTTCGAGCTCGCGCGACTCGAGAGCGTCGACGCCCGGGTCGTGCGCTTCACGACGGTCACGGGGAGCAGCTGTTCGTTCGCCGGTGAGGGCGCGACGCTGGCCTTCGGCGGCGACCGGGTGAACTACACCTGCGACGGCGACGAGGTCGCGGTCGGCTCGCTGATCGGCGACGCGCGCGGGCTGAGCGCCACGATCGGGACGCTGGAGCCGAGCGACGACGGGTTCGTCCTGCGGCGGCCGCGCAGCGTCCGGATCCGCACGGTCGAGTTGCAGGACCCGAGCTCGGCGTGGGTGCCGGACGCGTCGGCCGTCGCGGCGACGCCCGTCGGCGAGGCGAAGGGGACCGACGAGGCGGCCACCGACGAGGCGGCCACGGACGAGGCGGCCACCGACGAGGCGGCCGCGGACGAGGCGGCCACGGACGAGGCGGCCGCGGACGAGGCGGCCACCGACGAGGCCGCCCACGCGCCCCTCCTGGGCACCACCTGGGCGCTCGAGCGCATCCTGTTCATGGACGACGGTGAGCTGCTGCCCGTCGATCCTTCCGACTACACGTTGACGCTCGGCGCCGACGGCAGCGTGTCCCTGCAGATCGACTGCAACCGCGGCATCGGGCGCTTCGAGCTCGACGGGGCGAGCCTGAGCTTCTCGCCGTTCGCCACCACGCGGGCGTTCTGCGGTCCCGGATCGCTCGAGCAGCGGTACCTCGAGCAGATCGCCATCGTCGTGTCGTACGCGTTCGATGACGGCGCGTTGGTGTTGGCCACGTCGATGGACTCGTCGCTGCTCTACTTCCGCCCGCTGGATTGAGCCGTCCCGCGGCGGTAGGGACGGCGGTGCCACGGGGCGAGCCGCGGGCTTCCGCACGGTCGCGGGTCGCCCCGGCCCTGGGCGGGTGACGCCGCTGCGGCTACCATGGCGTCGGCGTCGCACCGATCGCGCTCGCGCGGAGGGTGCGGCGCGGCTTCCGGGAGGTTTGAGCATGTCCACTCGCCCGTCCGCCCACCTGCGTGGGTTGCTCGTCTCGTTGCTCGTCGCGGTCGGCGCCTTCGCCGCCGCCTCCCCGCAGGTTCGGGTCGCGCCCGACCTCGACGGCGTCTTCGTCGCGCTGGCGGACGCCTACCCCGGCGCGCGGCCGCAGGCCGTCGAGGCTGGCGGGACGCTGCTGCTGCAGCGCGGGGAGGGCGCCCTCCGCGACCTCGACAGCGTGGTCGTCGTGCCCGGCATCACCCTGACGCTGCTCGCCGACGACGGCGACGCCCGCGACTTCCAGCGCTTCGCCACCTCGCCTGCCGGCCAGCGGGCGCTGATCGCCGCAGGGCTCCTCCCCGACCGCGTCACGGTCGTCGACCAGGGGGGGCGTGAGCTCACGATCGCCCAGCCCGTCGAGCGGCTCGCCAGCCCTTACTCGCTGGCCACCTACCTGGCGTACGGCGTGGGCGCGGGCGACCGCGTGGTCGCCGCCGGCTTCCTCGGCGCGCGCGATCCGGACGGCATCGCCGCGATGACCCGCATCGACCCGCGCTTCCCCGACCTCGTCGCGTTCGCCTCCCAGGAGACGACCAACGTCGAGGCGATCGCGGCGTTGGCGCCCGACGTCGTCTTCGCCTCGGCCCGCTCCGAGTGGATCGAGTCGGTCGAGGCGATCGGCGTCCCCGTCGTCGTGTTCGACGGCGAGTCGCAGGAGCAGTTGGTCGGCGCCATGCGCCTCGCCGGCGCGCTCTTCGGTCCGGACGCCGCCGCCCGCGCCGAGGCGTGGGTGGCGTACTACGAGGGGATCGTCGACCAGGTGGTGGCCTTCACCTCCGTCCTCGACGAGCTGCCGAAGGTGCTGTTCACGGGCACCGAGCGCACCCGCGTCGCCTCCGGCGAGATGTACCAGTCGTTCCTCGTGACGGCCGCCGGTGGCGTCAGCGTCACCTCCGGACTCGGTGGCTTCTGGAACGACGTGGGCGTCGAGCAGGTGATCGGCTGGTCGCCCGAGGTCGTGTTGGTGCCGCCCTACGGCCGCGCCTCGGTCGCGGCCGTCGTCGAGGACGCGACCTGGCGGACCGTGCCCGCGGTGCGCGACGGGGCCGTCTACCGCGTGCCGAAGCTCGTCGCGCCGTGGGACACGCCCGTGCCCGACTCCGCGCTGGCGCTCGTGTGGCTCACCGAGGTGCTGCACCCCGGTCTCGTCGGGCTCTCGTGCGTCGACGAGACGACGTTCTTCTACCGCCGCTTCTACCAGTACGACATCAGCCCGGAGGAGGCCGCTGGCCTGTGCAGCCGCTGAGCCTGGGGGCGGCCCCCGGGGGTGAGCTTGGCCGCTGAACCCGCCCAGGTGGGTCAAGGCGCAGGCCGGGCACCGGCAGGACCGCGGTGGGCGCGGCTGGCGCTCGCCGCGGGCCTGGCGTCGCCGCTCGTGGTCGCGCTGGTCGCCCTCGGTCTCGGCTACTACCCGATCTCGGTCGCCGACGTCGCGCGCACGCTGGCGTCCGCCGTGGTCCCCGCCGCGGCGGACGGGGTGCCCGAGGTCGCACGGCTGCTGGTGCTCGAGGTGCGGCTCCCGCGCGTGCTGGCGGCCCTCCTGATCGGCGCCGCCCTGGCGGTGACCGGCGTCGTCTTCCAGGGCATCTTCACCAACCCGCTGGTCGATTCCAACCTGCTGGGCGTGACCTCCGGCGCCGGCTTCGGCGCCGCCCTGGCGCTGCTGCTCGGCGGCGGCACGGTGTGGGTCCAGGCCGCTGCCTTCGGCTTCGGCCTGCTGGCGGTCACGCTCGCCTTCCTCGGCTCGCGCCTCTACCGCACGGCGCCGATGATCGTGCTCACGCTGATGGGCATCTTGGTGGGGTCACTGTTCGGCTCGCTGACCTCGCTGCTGAAGTACGTCGCCGACCCGCTCGACGCCCTGCCGGCGATCACCTTCTGGCTGCTCGGCGGCCTGACGGGCGTCGGCTGGCGCGACGTCCCGGCGCTGGTGGCGCTCACCGGCGTCGGCGCCGCGCTGTTCTTCCTCGTGCGCTGGCGCCTCAACGTCCTGTCGCTCGGCGACGCCGAGGCGACCGCCCTCGGCATGCGGCCGCTGCGCATGAAGTTCGGTCTCATCGTCGTCGCCACGCTCATGACGGCCATCGCCGTCTCGGTGGGCGGCGTCATCGGCTGGGTGGGGCTGGTCGTGCCGCACGCCGCGCGCATCGTCGTCGGCCCGGACCACCGGCGGCTGGTCCCGATGTCGCTGGCGCTCGGCGCCACCTTCCTGCTGCTCATCGACACCGTCTCCCGGACGTTGCTGCCGTCGGAGGTCCCGCTCGGCGTCCTGACGGGCCTGATCGGCGTGCCGATCCTGGTGGTGCTGCTGCGCCGCAACCGGACGGGGTGGTGACGTGGCACGGCTGAACGCCGCGGGCATCGAGTTCGCCTACGTCGCGGGCAAGCCGGTGGTGGAGGACGTGTCGCTGACGGTCGACGCCGGCGAGGTCGTGTTCCTGCTCGGCCACAACGGCAGCGGCAAGAGCAGCCTCCTCGGCTGCCTCGCGGGGGTGCATCGGCCGACGGCCGGGCAGGTGCTGCTCGACGGCGAGGACGTGCACGCCATGAGCGCGCCCGCTCGCGCACGGCGCCTCGGCATGATCCCGCAGCTGCACGTGGCCGCGTTCGCCTACGACGTGCTCGAGGTCGTGTTGATGGGCCGCGCGCCGCACCTGGGGACCTTCGAGGCGCCGGGCCGCGAGGACGAGGCGATCGCGCTGGACGCCCTCGCGCTGGTGGGGCTCACCGACTTCCGCGATCGCCGCTACACGGAACTCAGCGGTGGCGAGCGCCAGCTGGTGATGGTCGCCCGCGGCCTCGCCCAGCGCTGCGACGTCCTGCTGATGGACGAGCCCGACGCCCACCTCGACCCACGCAACCAGTTCCGCGTGCTCGAGGTCGTGTCCGATCTCGCGCGCCAGCGGGGCCTGGCCGTCGTCGTCGCCTCCCACGCGCCCAACAGCGCCCTGATGTTCGCCGACCGCGTCCTGCTGCTGCGCCATGGCCGCACGTTGGCCATGGGCGGCGTGAACGAGACGCTGGACGAGGAGCGGCTGACCGCCGCCTACGGCATGCCGACCGAGGTCGTCACCAAGGTCGTCGCCGGCCGTCGCGTGCCGCGCGCCATCCTGCCGCGGCGCATCGACCGCGTCGCGGACGAGGTCGACACCATCGCCGTGCACCGCGCCGACGTCGAGCGGCCAGGCACCCTGCTCGACCGCGCGTTCGCGGCCGGCGCCGAGCGGCCGCAGCGGCTCATCGTCACCGGCGCCCGCGGCACCGGCAAGAGCCTGTGGTGCGCCGCGGTGGCGGAGGCGGCCCGCGCGCGCGGCCTGCGGGTCGCGGGCGTGTCGTCGCCGGCCGTGATCGAGGGCGGCCGCAAGACCGCCATCGACCTCGTCGACCTGGGCACGGGGCAGCGGCGGCGGCTGGCCGAGGTGCGCCGCGCCGACGAGCCGGGGACCGCCACCCAGCGCTGGCGCTTCGCGGAGCCCGCGCTCGCCTGGGGCAACGAGGTCCTGCGCGCCGCGGCCGAGGGGCCCGGGGTCGACCTGCTGCTGGTCGACGAGCTCGGTCCACTCGAGTTCGTGCGCGGCGAGGGCTTCACCGACGGCCTGACGGCGATGGACGCGCGGCGCTACGCCGTCGCGCTCGTCGTGGTCCGCCCGGCCCTGGTCGACGAGGCGCTGCGGCGTTGGCCCGACGCCCTGGTGGTGGACGTCGAGGATTGAGCGTGGTCGTGGGCACGGCGGGCCGCGGGCGCCAAGGCTCCCGGCTCGCGGCCGGCGACCCGCATCCATGTCCACCGATGTGGCCCTGACACGGGCCTCCTGACGTTGACAGCCGACGCCCCGCCCGCCTAGACTCGCCAGAACATGACCAGTGCATCGTTTAATCCCCTATTCGGCGATGACGACGGTCGGGCCCCGTTCGGCGAGGGGCCGGGAGGGGTCGGCGGATGACGCAATCGACCGGGTACGCGATCACGGCGTTGGGCCACGTGGCGGCCATGGGCGACCAGCCGCTGCTGATCAAGGACATCGCGGAGGCCACCGGCCTGCCGCACCCCTACCTCGCCAAGATCGTCCACACGCTGGCGCGGCGTGGCCTGGTGACGACCCGCCGCGGCGTCGGCGGCGGCGTGACGCTGGCCAGATCGGCGGCGCTGATCACGCTCTACGACATCGCCGAGGCGCTCGACGACCCGTTGCTCGACGAGCGCTGCATGCTCGGCAACGCCGTGTGCAGCGACGAGCGCGCGTGCCCCGCCCACGAGTTCTGGACCGAGCACCGGCGGGCGCAGATCGACTTCCTGCGCGACCGCTCACTGGCCGACGTCGCCGCCTTCGAGTTGCGGCAGCTCGAACGGAGCGCTGCGTGACGCAGCGGTGCCGCGTGACGTCACGGTACCGCGCGAGCGGCGACGCTTCGACGCCCATCGATGCGGCAACCCGCGCCCACCGCGCGGCCATGCAAGATATTTCACGAGCACAGGACCGATGCCCCGACGCGCCCGAAGGCGCGACTGCTACCTTGACGCCATCACGTCCGCGCGGGCGCCGGGGACTCCCCCTTGCCATCGGGCCACCTCGATTGAGGACTAGACCATCCGCAGGTCGTGAGCCACCCCCCAGGATCGGGACCCCGCCGATCCGCCCGCGCGCCGATTCGCGCGCGACCCGCACGAGGAGGACCGCATGAGCCGAGCCCGCACGCAAGCCGATCCCGAGGCGATCGATCGGACGCTGGACAAAGCGTCGATCGAGCACTACGAGCGCCTCGCGGCGGAGGCCGACCAGCACCTGGACAAGCTGGCCGCGCAGGCCCCGCTGAAGGACACGACGCTCGAGTACCAGCTGCGCAAGCGCGGCGTCACGCGGCGCGAGTTCCTCAAGATGACCGCCGTCATGACCGCGACGATGGCGCTGCCGTCGATGTTCGACCTGCGCGTCGCCCGCGCGGCCGAACTCGCGACCCGCCTGCCCGTCATCTGGCAGGAGCTGCAGTCGTGCACCGGCAACAGCATGGCGCTCATCCGCAACAGCAACCCCGGCGTCGACGAGCTGATCCTCGACCTCATCAGCCTCGAGTACGCCGAGGTGCTCATGGCGCCCTCCGGCCAGGCCGCCGAGGACGTCCTCGAGGCCTCGATCGAGAAGTACCGCGGTACGTACATCGCCGTCTTCGAGGGCTCGGTCCCCATGGCCGACGACGGCAACTTCCTGACGATCGGCCCCGCCGGCCACACCGGCATCGAGGTCGTCAAGCACGTCGCCGAGAACGCCGCCGCGGTCATCGCCGCCGGCACCTGCGCGGCCTACGGCGGCATCCCCGCCGCCCGCCCGAACCCGACCGCCGCCATCGGCATCGGCGACTTCCTCAACACCCAGCGGATCAACAAGCCGGTCGTCAACCTGCCGGCCTGCCCCGTGTCGAGCACCAACGTCGTCGGCACGATCCTCGAGTACGCCCTCTTCGGGCGGCTCCCCTCGCTCGACGCCTTCGGCCGCCCGCTGTGGGCCTACGGCGACCGCATCCACGACAAGTGCGAGCGCCGCGGCCACTTCGACGCCGGCCAGTTCGTCGAGGGCTGGAGCGACACCGAGGGTCTGAAGGCGGGCCTCTGCCTCTACAAGGTCGGCTGCAAGGGGCCGATGGCCTACAACAACTGCGGCGTCGTGCGCTACAACGACGGCACCTCCTGGCCGATCATGGCCGGCCACGGCTGCATCGGTTGCAGCGAGCCCGGCTTCTGGGACACCCTCACCCCGTTCGAGGTGCCCCTCGCCGGCCGTCGTTACCCGGTCTTCGGCGTCGACGCCGACGCCGACACGATCGGCGCGGTCGCCCTGGGCGCCGCGGCCGTCGGCATCGTCGCCCACGCGGGCGCGACCATGGTCAAGAGCGCGACCGAGCAGCGGGCCGCCAAGAAGCCCGAAGCCAAGAAGGAGCAGTGAGTCGTGGCCAAACATGTGATTGACCCCATCACGCGCATCGAGGGGCACCTGCGCATCGAGATCGAGGTCGACGACGCCGGCAACGTGTTCGAGGCGAACTCGAGCAGCACCGCGTTCCGCGGCTTCGAGACGATCATGAAGGGCCGTGACCCGCGCGACGTCGGCATGTTCGCCCAGCGCATCTGCGGCGTCTGCACCTTCCACCACTACGAGCGCGGCGTCGAGGCGACCGAGAGCGTCTACGGCGCGACCATCCCACCGAACGCGCGCTCGCTGCGCAGCCTCATCTGGGCCGCCCAGACGGTCAACGACCACAGCACGCACTTCTACCAGCTGCACGCGATGGACTGGTTCGACGTCGTCAGCGCCCTCGGCGCCGACCCCGAGGCGGCCACCGACGAGGCGCACCGCTACCACTCGAGCCCGTTCAACGCGTCGGTCAGCCACTACCGCGCCGTCGCCGCCAAGCTGCTGGCCTTCGTCCAGAGCGGCCAGCTCGGGCCCTTCGCGGGCGGCTACTGGGGCCACCCCAAGTACCTGCTCACCCCCGAGCAGAACCTCATCCTGGCGTCGCACTACCTCGACAACCTGTCGATCCAGCGCCTCAGCGCCCAGGCCTCCGCGGTCTTCGGCGGCAAGAATCCGCACCCGCAGAGCCTCATCGTCGGCGGCATCACCTCCGCCCGCGACGGCCTCGACGCCCACCGCATCGCCCAGTACCAGTTCCTCATGCAGAAGTCGATGGACTTCGTCGAGCGTGCCTACCTCCCCGACATGGAGATGATCGGCAACGCCTACCGCGAAGAGGCCCTGGCCGGCTACGGCGCCGGCGTCCCGAACTACATGAGCTTCGGCGGCCTGTCGCTCAGCGAGGGCGGCTGGGACGGCCGCAACTACCTGCTGCCGCGCGGCATCGTCCAAGACCGCGACCTGTCGACCGTCCACCCCGTCGACGCCATGAAGATCGGCGAGGAGGTCGCGCACTCCTGGTACACCTACAGCGGTGGCGAGACCTCGCTGCACCCGCTGCGCGGCCAGACCAACCCGGCCTACGAGGGCTTCGAGGCCGACGGCACGCTCAAGACCACGGGCGGCTACAGCTGGATCAAGTCGCCGCGCTACGACGGCATGCCCGTCGAGGTCGGCCCGCTGGCGCGCATGATCGTCGGCTACGCATCCGACAAGCCCGAGGTGCGCGCGGTCATGGACGACTACGCGGCCAAGCTCGGCGTCCCCTTCGAGTTCTTCTACTCGACCGTCGGCCGCACGGTGGCGCGCGCGCTCGAGACCAAGGTCGTCGGCGACTACGTGCCGACGCTGCTCGGCAACCTGATCAACAACGTCAAGGGCGGCGACGACCGCTTCTTCAACCGCTACGACGCGAAGGACGGCGAGGGCTACGGCATGGGCGAGGCGCCCCGCGGCAGCCTCAGCCACTGGCTCGTCGTGCAGGACGGCGTGGTGGAGAACTACCAGGCGGTCGTCCCCTCGACGTGGAACGCGGGACCGAGGGACGCTCGCGGCCAGCGCGGCGCCTACGAGGCGGCGTTGGTGGGCCAGCCGATGGCCGACCCGGAGAGCCCGCTCGAGGTCGTCCGCACCATCCACTCCTTCGACCCCTGCCTTGCGTGCGCCGTGCACGTCCTCAACCGCAAGGGTGAGGAGATCGCGTACTACGAAGTGGAGGTGTGAACGTGGCGACCCGCGCGGTTGGAGCCAAACCCAGCGCGGTCGTGGTCGAGCGGCCAGGCCGCCCGGCACTCGTGGTGTACGTCTTCGGACGCTACATCCGTGCGGCGCACTGGATCCGCAACGCCCTGCTGATCTGGCTGGTGCTCAGCGGCATCTACATCGGTAACCCGTTCCTGGCGCGCGTGCTCTACCCGGAGACGGCCGAGGGCTTCGTCATGGCGCAGATCCGCGGCTGGCACGTCGCCGCCGGCTGGATCCTGCTCGCCTTCACCCTGGCGCGCATCTACCAGTTCCTGTTCGTCACCCGCGAAGGCAAGCTCGGCATCGGCGCCGAACTGCGCATGGCGCCCATCATGTTCAGCTGGAAGGCCTGGCGCGACCAGCTCGCCTTCTACCTCCTCATGCGCCGCGACCACCCGCACTTCACCTACAGCAACTACGGCCCGCTGCAGTTCCTCGTCTACACGGCGCTCTATGCCTCGCTGCTGATCATCAGCATCACGGGCATCATCCTCGCCTCGCCGTACGTCTCGGGCGGCCTCGCCAGCTTCGGCGCCGACCTGCTGCGGCCGATCGAGGTGTGGATGGGCGGCCTGTCGAACGTCCGCGCCGTGCACCGCTTCGTCATGTGGTTCTTCATCCTGTTCACCGCGGCCCACATCTACATGGCCGTGTGGAACAGCATGCGGACCGGCAACCTCATCATCGAGGGCATCGTCTCCGGCTTCAAGGCCGACGACGTCGAGACCAAGCACGTCGACCCGGAGAAGCTCGAGAAGGGCAAGGCCAAGTGATGGACGCGCGCCCGCTCCTGGTGCTCGGCGTCGGCAACGTCTACTACGGCGACGAGGGGGCGGGCGTGCACCTGGTGCACTACCTCCGCACCAAGTACGCCTTCCCGCCGAACGTCGAGATCGTCGACGGCGGCACGCTTGGCTGGCAGCTGCTCAACCTCATCGCTGAGTACGAGCACGTGGTGCTGATCGACGCGGTCGCCGCGCCCCCGGGCAAGGTCTACCGCTTCGGCAAGGGCCAGGTGCCGGACGAGATCGGCTACGGTAAGCTCTCCTCGCACGAGTGGGAGGTGCCCGACCTGCTGACCGCCATGGACCTCTACGGGGACCTGCCCGACGTCACGATCGTGGCGATCGGCGTGGACCCGCTGGAGTTCACCACCGGCGAGGTCGGCGTGGTGCTGAGCCCCACCATCCGCGAACGCATGGAGGCGCTCGCCACCGCGACGCTGCGCGAGCTCGAACGCCTGGGCGTCGAGCCGACGGTGGTGCGCCCCGAGATGACGGCCAGCCAGCGCTTCACCGCAGAGGAGATCGTCCTGGCGCATGCATGAGTTCAGCCTGGTCATGAGCATGCTCGACCTGGCAGAGAAGGCTGCGCGCGCCGATGGCGCGCGCAGTATCTCTGCGATCCATTTGGAGATCGGCGCGCTGGCGGGCGTCGTCCCGGAGGCCCTGGAGTTCGCCTTCGAGGGCGCCCGGGTGGGCACGATGGCCGAGGATGCTCACCTGGAGGTGACGTACCTCCCCGCCATCGCGTACTGTGCGACATGCCAGTCCGAGTTCGAACTCGACAACCGCTTCGGGATCGCCGTGTGCCCCTCCTGTGACACCCCGTCCGCCGACCTCCGCCAGGGGCGCGAGCTGCAGCTCGCTCACCTCGAGGTAGAGGCATGAGCGGACCGACCGAAACGACCGCCCCGGTGGCGACGGACACGCGCGGTTCGGCGCCAGCCGAACCGCCACGTGTCGGCACGGCCGGCACGGCCGTGACGACACGCGATGTGAAGGTCAGCCCCCATGGCACCGTGGCGACGCCTGGCGCGCGCGTGGTGCAGGTGCAGAAGTCGCTCATGGTGCACAACGACGGCGTCGCCGCCGCCAACCGCGAGGCCTTCCGCCACAGCCTGGTCCTCAACGTCGTCTCCAGCCCCGGTTCGGGGAAGACCGCGCTGCTCGAGCGCACCGTTCGCGACCTGAACGGCGACCTCTCCGTCGCCATCGTCGTCGGCGACCTCGAGACCGACAACGACGCCGAGCGGCTGCACGCCGCCGGCGCGCCCTCCGTGCAGATCGTCACCGGCACCGTCTGCCACCTCGAGGCGGAGATGGTCGCCCGCGCCGTCGACCAGCTCGACCTCGAAGGCCTCGACGTGCTCGTCATCGAGAACGTCGGCAACCTCGTGTGCCCGGCCGCCTGGGACCTCGGCGAGGACCTGCGCGTCACCATGCTGTCGGTCACCGAGGGCGAGGACAAGCCGCTGAAGTACCCGCGCATCTTCAAGGACGCCGATGCGGTGGTGATCAACAAGATCGACATCGCCGAGGTCGTCGGCTTCGACCGCGGGCGCGCCCTCGACGCCGTCCGCAAGGTGGCGCCCGGCGCCAGGGTGTTCGAGCTCTCCGCCCGCACGGGCGACGGCGTCGGCGACTGGCTCGACTACCTGCGCGAGCGACGGCGGCTCAAGGCCTCCGCGATCGCGGCGGCCGCGACCGACGCGAGCTGACGGCGTGGCCGCCGAACGGCGGCGCCTGCGCGTCACCGGCACCGTGCAGGGCGTCGGCTTCCGACCCTTCATCTACCGCCTGGCCCGCGAGCACGCGCTCGCCGGCTGGGTGCGCAACGACGTGCACGGCGTGACGATCGAGGCGGCCGGCGACGCCGACGTGCTCGACGCCTTCGCCGCCGCGATCGCCGCCGAGGCGCCGCCCGCCGCGCGCGTGGAGGCGGTCACGGAGCTCGAGCGCGGGGACCCGATCGATGGCGCCGCGCAGGGCTTCGTCATCGTCCCGAGCGAGGACGCCAGCGACGTCACCACCGCGATCTCGCCGGACCTGCCGGTGTGCGACGACTGCCTGCGCGAGATGCGCGACCCGGCCGACCGCCGGCACGGCTACCCGTTCATCAACTGCACCAACTGCGGGCCGCGCTACTCGATCATCGAGGCGCTCCCCTACGACCGCCCCCTCACGACCATGCGCGCCTTCGCCCTGTGCGACGACTGCGCCCGCGAGTACCACGACCCGCTCGACCGCCGCTTCCACGCCCAGCCGACCGCCTGCCCGCGCTGTGGGCCACGGCTGCGCTTCGTGGATTCGCCCGGCGCCGGCGGGCCGGGTGGGCCCGACCCCGCGGCCCTGCTCGCGTCCGAGGAGGGCGCGTGGGACGACGCGGCGCTCGCCGCCGCCGTCGCCGCCCTGCGCGCCGGGCGCATCGTCGCGGTCAAGGGCCTGGGCGGCTACCACCTCGCCTGCGACGCCCGCGACGCCGTCGCGGTGCGCGCGTTGCGCGAGCGCAAGTACCGCAAGGAGAAGCCCTTCGCGGTCATGGCGCGCGACCTCGACGCGCTGGCGGGCGTCGTCGAACTCGACGACGCGTCGCGGGCGCTGCTGGCGTCGAGCGCGCGGCCCATCGTGCTCTCTCCCAAGGGGCCGCTCGCCGCCGGGGACGGGGCCCCTCTGCCCGACGAGCTCGCGCCCGACAACGCCTACCTGGGCGTCATGCTCCCCTACACCCCCGTGCAGCACCGGCTGTTCGACGGCGGCGCGCCCGACCTGCTGGTGATGACCAGCGCCAACCGCTCCTCGGAGCCGATCGCCTACCGCGACGAGGAGGCGCTCGAGCGCCTCGCGGGCATGGCCGACGCCTTCCTCATCGGCGAGCGGCCGATCGCCCGGCGCGTGGACGACTCCGTGGCGCAGGTCGTCGCGGGCGCCGCCGCCATCGGCCGCCGCGCCCGCGGCTACGCCCCCGCGCCGCTGCTGCGCGACGCGCGCTTCGAGCAGCCGCTGCTCGCCCTCGGTGCCGAGCTCAAGAGCAGCATCGCCCTGGCGGTCGGCGGCGCGGCGTACGTCAGCCAGCACCTGGGCGACCTCGGCGACCTCGAGTCGTTCACGGCCTTCCAGGAGACCGTCTACGACCTGTGCGCCATGTACCGCGTCGACCCGCGGCGGGTGCGCCTGGTGCACGACCTGCACCCCGCCTACCCCAGCAGCCGCTTCGCCGAGCAGCTCGGTGGCGAGCGCGTCGCGGTGCAGCACCACGCCGCCCACGTCGCCAGCGTCCTCGCGGAGCGGGGCGCCTGGGACACGCCGGTGCTCGGCTTCGCCTTCGACGGCGCCGGCCTCGGCGACGACGGCACGGTGTGGGGCGGCGAGGTCTTCCACGGCGCTCTGGAGGGCGGCCTGCGGCGCGTGGCCCACCTGCGGGCGGCCGCGCTGCCCGGTGGCGACGCCGCCGCGCGCACCCCGGTGCAGGCGGCGGTCGGCTGGTTGGCCGCGCTCGGCGACGACGCCCTCGACCGGCTCCTGGCGCCGCCGTTCGGCTTCCCACCCGCCCGCGTGGCGGTCGCGCGCCGGCTGGTCGCGACGGGCGTGAACGCGCCCACCACCACCAGCGTCGGCCGCCTGTTCGACACCGTCGCCGCGCTCCTCGGCTTTCACCACACCATGAGCTTCGAGGGTCAGGCGGCGATCGGCCTCGAGACGCTCGCGTGGCGGGTGCCCGCGGCCGAGCCCTACCCCTGGCCATTCGACGGCGTGACCTGGGACCACGCCCCGCTGCTGGCGGCGGTCATGGCCGACGTCGAGGCCGGCGCGCCCCGCCCCGTGATCGCGCGCCGTTTCCACGAGGCGCTGGCCCAGGGCGTGCTCGAGGCGGCCGTCGCGCTGCGCGCCACCCACCCCTTCGACCGCGTCGTCCTGTCGGGCGGCGTCTTCCAGAACCGCCTGCTCCTCGAGCGCGTCGTGGCGAGGCTCGACGCGCAGGACATCGGGCACTGGCGCAACGCCGCCGTTCCGACGAACGATGGCGGCATCTCGCTCGGCCAGCTCGCCATGGCCGTGACCCTGCCGGGAGGATGAGATCATGTGTCTAGGTATTCCCCACGAAGTGGTCGACGTGCTCGACCAGGACCGCTGCCTGATCCGCTTGGGCGGCGCCACGCAGCACTGCTTCATCGGCCTGATCGACGACCTCAAGGCCGGTGACTGGGTGGTGGTGCACGCCGGCTTCGCCATCGACAAGATCGCGCCCGAGGACGCGCGCGCGAACCTCGAGCTCATCGAGAAGTACCTGGAACCCATCCGTGACTGAGGGCGGCGGCGCGCCGGGCGCCTTCCGCCCGGACACCTACAAGGACCCCGAACTCGTCGCCCAGCTCAGCGGGCGCATCGCCGAGGTGGCGGCCGAGATCGGCCGGCCCGTCAAGCTCATGCACATCTGCGGCACCCACGAGCACGAGATCGGCCGCTTCGCGCTGCGCGACCTGCTGCCGGAGAGCGTGACCGTGCTCGCCGGCCCCGGCTGCCCCGTGTGCGTGTGCGACAACGAGTACATCAACATGGCGATCCAGCTGTCGCTGACGCCGGGCGTCATCCTCTGCTCATTCGGCGACATGCTGGCCGTCCCCGGCAGCATCCCGCTCGAGGGCGAGCGCCGCGGCGACGTGCGCATGAGCCTGCTCGACGCCCGCGCCCGCGGCGGCGACGTGCGCGCCGTCTACAGCGTGTTCGAGTGCAAGCGCATCGCCGAGGCGAACCCCGACAAGCAGGTCGTGTTCTTCTCCGTCGGCTTCGAGACCACCGTCGTCGCGGTCGCCGCCATGCTCAAGCGCGGCGCGCCCGACAACCTCACCGTCATCGAGGCCAACTACTACACGCCCCCGGCCACCAGCCTGCTGCCCGAGCTCGACGGTTTCGACATCGAGGGCTTCATGCTCCCCGGCCACGCGGTGACGATCACCGGCCTGCGCGTCTACGAGCACCTCGCGGAGCGCGGCATCGCCTGCGCCTCCGGCGGCTTCGAGCCGGTCGACGTCATGGCGTCGGTCGTCTCGCTGCTCGAGCAGATCCGCGACGGCGAGCCGACGATCGCCAACCCCTACAACCGCCTCGTCAAGTACGACGGCAACGAGAAGGCGAAGCAGGAGCTCGAGGAGGTCTTCGAGCTCGCGCCCATCCGCTGGCGCGGCATCGCCGAGATCCCCGCCTCCGGCTACAAGCTGCGCGAGGCCTACGCGAGGCACAGCGCCGCCCGGCGCTTCGCCGGGACGCTCGACGAGATCGCCCTGCGCGGCGCCGAGCACCCCAAGGGCTGCCGCTGCGCCGAGGTGACCCTCGGCCAGATCCGGCCCGACGAGTGCAGCGTGTTCGGCAAGCTGTGCACGCCCGACAGCCCCTACGGCCCCTGCATGGTCAGCCACGAGGGCACCTGCCGCGCCTGGTACGTCTACGGCATGCACAAGGAGCGCCTGACGGTGGAGGCGGCCTGACATGACGACCGACACGGCCACCGACGTGCAGACCGCGGGGCGCTCTCCGGCTGATGCGCCCGACCGCCTCGTGAAGCGCTACGACTCGGTCCGCCTCAGCCACGGCTCCGGCGGCAAGCTCACCCTCGAGCTCATCGAGGAGCTGTTCGTCTCGGTCTTCAGCAACGAGCCGCTGCGGGAGCTGACCGACGCCGCCATCGTCGCCAACCTCGGCGGTCGCATCGCCTTCGCGACCGACTCGCACACCGTCAAGCCCGCCTTCTTCCCCGGCGGCGACATCGGCCGCCTGGCGGTCGCCGGCACGATCAACGACCTCGCCGTCATGGGCGCCAAGCCCGCCTACATGACCGCCGCCTTCCTGCTCGAGGAGGGCTACGACATGGCCGAACTCGAGCGCGTGGTGCGCTCGATGAAGGCCACCGCCGACGAGGCGGGCGTGGCGATCGTCGCGGGCGACACCAAGGTGCTCGAGCGCGGGCACGGCGACGGCGTGTTCATCAACACGACCGGCATCGGCTTCCTGCCCGACGACGTGCGGTTGGGCGTCGGTTACGTGCGGCCCGGCGACAAGGTGCTGGTCAACGGCACCCTCGGCGACCACGGCATCGCCGTGATGTCGCGCCGCGAGGGGCTCGACCTGACGGTCGAGCTCGAGTCCGACGTCGCGCCGCTCAACGGCCTCATCGAGCAGGTCATGCAGGTCGCGCCCAACGTCCGCTTCATGCGCGACGTCACCCGCGGCGGCCTGGCGGCCGTCGCCAACGAGGTCGTGCTGCGCCAGCCCTTCGGCCTGCGCGTCTTCGACGTCGCGGTGCCCATCCACGACGTCGTCGACCAGTACAGCGAGATGCTCGGCATCGACCCGCTGCTCGCCGCCAACGAGGGCAAGGTCATGATGATCGTGCCGCCCGACGAGGCCGAGGCCGCCCTGGGCGCCATGAAGGCGCACCCGTTCGGGCGCGAGGCCGCCATCATCGGCGACATCGTCCGCAAGCCGGAGGGCGTCGCCCTGGTCGAGACGGCGTACGGCACGCGCCGCGTGCTCGAGATGCCGATCGAAGAGCAGCTGCCCAGGATCTGCTGATGCTGCGCAGCCAGCGCAAGTTCATCGAGGCGGTCATCGAGGAGGTCCGCGACGCCAAGGACGTCCTGCTGCCGGCGCTCGCGATCGACGACCCCGAGGCGCCGTGGACCGCTGCGTCGCTCGAGCGGCTGCGCGGCCAGCTGGATATGCTTGACCCGCTGATCCGCGAGGCGGCCGAGATGGTGCTGACGTTCGAGCTGCCCTTCATCGTCGAAGAAGAGCGGCTGGCGGCCGAGGGCGTCACGCTCGCCGCCGACATGGCCCGCTTCGAGCTCGCGATGGTCGAGTTCGAGCGGGCGTTCTGGGACGCGCGCTACGCGGAGTACGAGGCCGCTCCTGGGCGCTGGCACCTGCGCGAGGTCCCCACCTACGACATCTGCGAGCAGCACCGGCTGGACTCCGACCGCGTGCGGCGCGCCATCCGCGACCACGGCGCGACCAGCTTCGAGGACGTCGCGCCCATGCTGGGTACGGGCCCGACCTGCGCCGCCTGCAAGACCGGCATCACCCGCCTCCTCATCCAGGAGGTGCGGCGGCAGAAGGCCCAGGCCAACTGATCCTGACACGGTCGGCAGCCCGGGCGACGGATGCGCCCGGGCTGCCGGTTCCGTTCAGGTCGTCGCTTCGCCCAGCAGCGCGGCGGCGGCCAGCCCAGAGAGGTACGCGCTCTCCAACCGGCCACCGGCCTCGCCCCCGAAGCCGTCACCGCACAGGACGAGGCCCTGCGCCGCGAGCAGGGCGCGCTCCGGGTGGGGCGCCTCGGCTAGCGCGTAGCGCCAGCGCTGGTGGTCGGTCCACGCCGGGCGCTCCGCCCAGGGCACGACGGCGGACGCCGCGCGCAGCAGGTCGGCGACGACCGCCGCCGGCGGGTCGTCGTAGCGGCGTCGCGTGAAGGCCGGCGTGGCGTGCAGCACGAGGACGGTGCCGTCGCCGCCGCCGTCGCGCTTGGCGCCGTCGTTGGCGATCCAGGCGAGGTCGGGGTGGTCGGGCAGGCGCACGCCCGGCCAGGCCGGCGCCGGCGCGTCCGGGTCCCCCGCCATGACGGCGAAGCAGGGGGCGTAGCTGACGGCCTCGAGGCCGGCGCGCAGGGCGCTCGGCAGGTCGACCGCGCTCAAGAGCTCCAGCGCCTGCGGCACGGGGGCGGTGACCGCGACGCGGGGCGCCCGCCGCCGCCCGCCCCCCTCCAGTTCGACCTCCCAGGCCCCGTCGGCGGGGCGCACGGCGACCGCCCGCGCCCCCCGCGTGACCGCGAGCCCCTCGGCGAGCCGCTTGCCGAGGGCGTTCATGCCGTCGGGGCAGGCGTAGCGGGGGTTCGCGCCGGGCTCGGCGTCCACCCATCCGCCCGCCGCGCTCCAGCTGGGGAAGCCGTCGGCCCACACGCGGGCGACGCCGTCGCGCAGCCAAACGTCGACCTCGGCCCGGAAGCCGGGGTCGCGGGCCGTGAAGAACTGGGCACCGTGGTCGACGCGCGCGCCGTGGACGGTGCGGGTGGCGGCGCGGCCGCCGACGCCGCGGCTCTTCTCCAGCACCTCCACGGCGAAGCCAGCCCGGAACAGGGCGCGGGCGGCCGTCAGGCCGGCGATGCCGGCGCCGATCACGAGGACGTCGGGCGGAGGTGAGGTCGTCATGCCCCAGTGTGGGCCCTCGGCGGTTTCCCGACCGTGCCCCGAGCGGCGATGATGGGCGCATGGACCCCATGACGATCGGCTTCCTCCACCCGGGCGAGATGGGCGTGTCGCTCGCCGCCACCGCGCTGCGTGGCGGCCACCGGGCGCTGTGGGCCTCGCAGGGCCGCGGCCCGGACACGCGCGAGCGCGCGGCCCAGCGCGGGCTGACCGACGCCGGCAGCGTGGGCGCGCTGTGCGCGCGCAGCGACCTGGTGGTGTCGATCTGCCCACCGCACGCCGCGGAGGACGTCGCCGCGGGGGTCGCGGCCACCGGCTTCCGCGGGCTCTACGTGGATGCCAACGCGATCGCGCCCGCGCGCCTGGTCGGCATCGGGCGGCGACTCGCGGCGGTGGGCATCGACGTCGTCGACGGCGGCGTGATCGGCGGCCCGGCGGGGCCGCCCGGCGCGGGGTTGGTGCTGTCGGGCCCGGGAGCCGCTGCGGTGGCGTCCGTCTTCGCCGCGGGACCGCTCGCGACCGAAGTCCTGGGACCCGACCTGGGCACCGCCTCCGCCCTGAAGATGGCGTACGCCAGCGTCACCAAGGGCACCACGGCCCTGCTCGTCGCGGCGCTCGCCGCCGCCGAGGGCCACGGCGTGCGCGAGGCGCTCCTGCGACAGTGGGACCTCGACGAGGCCGGCTCGGG
>CAZJUA010000035.1:0-1738 GCA_964549045.1 uncultured bacterium
ATCGATCTCAGCGGCAAAGTCGGCCTCGTCATGGGCGTGACCAACCAGCGCAGCCTGGCCTGGTCCATCGCCCAGCCCCTCACGCGGTCCGGCGCCAGCCTGGTGTACTCCTACCAGGGCGAACGCCTGCGCCCCACGCTCGAGAAGCTCACCGAGGGGGAGGCGGCGACGCTCGTCGCCTGCGACGTCACCGACGACGCCCAACTCGACGACCTGTTCGCCGCGATCGAGGCCGAGCACGGCCGCCTGGACTTCGTCGTGCACGCGCTGGCGTTCGCGCCGGCGACGACCTTCGAGCGCCCCTTCCACCACGTCAGCCGCGAGGACTGGCGCATCGCCATGGACGTCAGCGCCTACTCGCTGGTGGCGGTCGCGCACCGCGCCGCCCGGCTCATGCCGCAGGGGGGCTCGATCGTGACGCTGTCGTACCTGGCGGCGGAGCGGGTGGTGCCGCACTACAACATGATGGGCGTCGCCAAAGCCGCGCTCGAGGCCTCGGTGCGCTACCTGGCGTACGACCTCGGACCCCGCAACGTCCGCATCAACGCCATCTCGGCGGGGCCGGTCCGCACGGTCGCCGCGCGCTCGATCTCGGGGTTCGGCGACATGTTCGCCGAGGGCGGGTCGCAGTCGATGATGAAGCGCAACATCACGGCCGAGGAGGTCGGGCGGACCGCCTTCGCCGTCCTGATCCCCGAGTTCGGGGGCGGCGTCACCGGCGAGACGATCTACGTCGACGCCGGCTTCCACGCGATCGGCATGTTCATCCCGCCCGGCTACCCGGATCAGAGGACCGAGCCCGGTTGAACGCCGCGCGCACGGCCCTGGAGCCGGTCTTTCGCGAGGTCCTCGCCGATCTCGAGACGCCGCTGACGGCCTACCTCAAGGTCGCCGGTCCGCCGTCGTTCCTCCTCGAGTCGGTCGAGCAGGGCGAGCGGGTGGCGCGCTACTCGTTCATCGGCACGGGCGCCCGCCGGCGCTTCGAGGCGCGCGGCGAGCGACTGGTGATCACCGAGGGCGGGCGCAGCGAGACGGTCACCACGCGCGACCCGCTGCGCGTGCTGTGGGAGCGGACGGTCCGCCCCACCGCGCCGCACCCCGACCTGCCCGCCTTCTGGAGCGGGGCCGTGGGCTACGCCGCCTACGACCTGGTGCGCCTCTACGAGCGGCTGCCCGACGCCAACCCCGACGAGCTCGGCATCCCCGACCTGTGCTTCGTGGAGCCCGAGGTGCTGCTGGTGTTCGACCACCTGCGCCGCAAGGCGTACGTCGTCGCGCCGGCAGTGGCGGGGGACGCCGACGACCGCGCGCGGGCGCAGGCGCTGGGCGACGCCACCTACGAGCGCCTGCGCGGTCCGCTGCCGGGCGTTCCCGGCGACCGCGCCGGCCGCCGCGTCGAGTTCACCAGCAACTTCACCCCCGACGCCTTCCGGGACGCGGTCGCTCGGGCCGTCGAGTACGTCAAGGCCGGCGACATCTTCCAGGTGGTGCCAAGCCAGCGGCTGTCGGCCGACCTCGGCGTGCACCCCTTCGCCGTCTACCGGGCGCTGCGCACGATCAACCCCAGCCCCTACCTCGGCTACCTCGATCTCGGGCCGGCGACGCTGGTCGCGAGCAGCCCCGAGAGCCTGGTGCGCGCCCAGGGGCGCACGGTGGAGACCCGGCCGATCGCCGGCACCCGTCGCCGAGGCGCGGACGCCGCGGAGGACGCGGCGCTCGCCGAGGAGCTGCTCGCCGA
>CAZJUA010000036.1:0-3207 GCA_964549045.1 uncultured bacterium
GCGACCGGGAACGCCTGCGGGCCGAGGTACGCCCGCGACGGGTAATCGGTGAACATCATCCGCATGCCCTCCTGTAGGACGCCCCAGAAGCGTCCGTCGACGTGCTCGCTCTCCGGGACGAAGATCTCGTCGCCCAGCCGCTGCACCAGGTGCGGCGCGACGCGGGTCCCGTCCATCGCCAAGATCTGGATCAGCTGCGCCACCTGGACGGGTGTCGCCAAGACGTCGCCCTGCCCGATGACCGTGTTCATCGAGAAGCCGGGCAGCCAGCCGTGCCCGTACTGCTCGCGCACCCAGGCGTCGTCCGGGATGCGTCCGGCCTTCTCCTCGCGCAGGCCGACGCCGATCGCTTCGCCGAAGCCGAGCGCGCGGGCGAGCTCGACCTCCTGCGCGATGAACGGTCCCCAGCCGCTGGTGGCGTTGGGGGTCGCCGCGACCGCGTGCCAGAAGAAGGTGTTGCAGCTGTCGGCGATCGCGTCGCGCACGGCGTACGAGCCGCGGTCATAGGTCGCCCAGTTGTGGAAGGTGATGCCGCCGAGCGTGAAGCGCGGGGTGCAGGGGTAGCGGGTGCTCGGCGAGATCCAGCCGCCCTCGAGCAGGGCCATCGAGGTGACCATCTTGAAGGTGGACGCGGGCGCGAAGGCTTCCACGGCGCGGTTCTGCAGCGGCCGGTGGGTGCCGTCCAGCAGGATGCCGGCCACCGCCGTGGGATCGATCGGGCGCTTGGCGAACACGTTCTGGTCGTAGCTGGGGCTCGACGCCATCGCCAGGATCTCGCCGCTGCGCGGGTCGAGGGCGACGAAGGCGCCGTGGATGACCTCCTCGCGCGGCAGGTCGTTGCGGTCGCGATCGAGGTTCACGTAGGTCAGCGCGCCGGCGAGGACGTCCTCCGCCAGCCGCTGCACCACCGGGTCGATCGTCAACACCACGTCCCGACCCGGCGTCGCCGGTTCCACGACCTCGCTGCGCAGCGGCGCGCCGCGGTGGTCGACCCACACCTTCCGCACGCCGGGTGCGCCGAACAGCACCGATTCCCAGGTGGCCTCGACGCCGGCGACGCCGGCGAGGTCGTCGACGCCGTACCCGGGGTTGCGCTCGGGATCGGCCTGCGAGGTGTAGCCGACCACCTGGGCCGCGAGGTTCGTGGGGTAGGTGCGCTCGATCCGCTCGCGCAGGTAGAGGTTCGCCTGCCCGGCGATCCGCTCCTCCACGGCCGGCACGAGGTGGTCGGGGATGTTCCAGGCGATCGCCGCACCGTTGATTCGCTCCTCGAGGCGGTCCGGGTCGGGCTCGCGCGGTTCGCCCTCCAGCCCGAGGAAGGCCGCGAGGCGCTCCCAGCCGTCGATCTCGCCCCCCCAGTACATGAGGTCGTAGGCGACGCGGTTGTCTGCCAGCACGGTGCCGTCCCGCGCGAGGATGCGGCCCCGAAGCGGGACGATGCGCCGCTCCTGGGTGAAGTTCTGTTCGCTGCGAACCTGGTACGCCTCCGCCATGGCGAACTGCAGGTACATCAGCCGCCCGGTGAAGACCACGAGCGCCGTCAGCATGATCGCCAGAACCAGGCGCATGCGCGCGGAGACCCCGGCGTCGGCCTCGGTCTCGGGCCGGCGCTCGCCCGGCACGACCTCGCTCGCCGGGCGGCGGAGCGACAACTCACGCTTGCGAGGCCGCGTCGACGCGCCCTGCGGCCGCCGGGAGGCGCCCGCTGGTCGTCGCGTCACAGCAGCTCCTTGCGCAACGCCTTGGTGCGCGCGAGCAAGGCGAAGCCCCAGGGGAGCAGGAACAGCGACGCCGCCACGGTCATGGCCGCGTCGAGCGACGCCACCGCGGCGAACGAGCCCCAGGCGGAGGCGCCCCCCGAGAGCCACAGCAGCAGCACGCCGGTGACCGCCCACTTGCCGGCGACGGCCGCCAGCACCGCCAGGGCCCGTTCCATGTAGCCCTCCTGCGAGAGCTGGGCGCGCACCGTCGACGCGACGAGGGCGGCCCCGGCGAGCCCGAGGGCGTGGACGCCCAGCGCCCCGTGGCCGATGAGGTCCTGCAGCAGGCCCGCGCCGTAGCCCAGCAGCACGAGCTGCCAGCCTGGGAGCCGGTAGAGCAGCGTCAGCACCCCGATGAGGAACAGGTCGGGCGGCGGGACCGGCGCCATCAGCGCGCCGGCGAACCCTTGGGCCACGACGAGAACGAGGTAGAAGGCCGCCAACCGCACGCCGCCAGTGTATCCCCGGCCCGTGAGGCGGTACCGTGGCCGCATGCCGAAGCTGATCGTCCATGGGGGCGCGGGCACCATCGCCGAGGCCCGCCGACCCGCGTACCACCGCGGCCTGCGGGCCGCCCTCGCCGCCGGCTGGGCGGTCCTCGATGCGGGTGGCGACGCGGTCGAGGCCGCGCTGCGCGCCGTCGAGACGATGGAGGCCGACGCCGAGGCCTTCAACGCCGGCGTCGGCGGCTCGCCCAACCGCGACGGCGAGGTGGAGCTCGACGCCGCCGTCGTGCGCGGCGCGGACGGCAGCGCCGGCGCGGTGGCCGCGGTCCGCACCGCGCCCAGCGCCGTCCGCCTGGCCGACCTCGTCCGCCGCACCTCGCCCCACGTGCTCCTGGTCGGCCCCGGGGCCGATGCCCTCGTGGAACGCCCGATCGACCCCGAGCGCCTGCTGACGCCGCAGAGCCGCGCCGCCTGGGCGCGCTGGCGCGCGCGCCAGGGCGAGGCGGACGCCGCGCCGCCGCCGCCGACCGGCTCGGCCACGGTGGGCGCGGTGGCGCTCGACGCCGCCGGCGACCTCGCCGCCGCCACCAGCACCGGCGGCGTGCTCGGGAAGTGGCCCGGCCGCGTCGGCGACGCCCCCATCGTCGGTGCCGGCACCTACGCGGACCGCGCAGTGGCGGTCAGCTGCACCGGCCGCGGCGAGGCCTTCCTCCGCGCCGTGACCGCGAAAGCCTTGGCCGAGCGGCTGGCGGGGGGCGAGGGCCTCGAGGACGCCCTGGCGCGCGCCCTCGCGGACGTGCGCGGGCACGGTGGCTCCGGCGGCCTGATCGTCGCCACCGCCGACGGGCGCCTGGCGTACGGCTTCGACACCGCCCACCTGGCGCTCGGTTGGACCGACGGGGCGACGACGGTGGCCGAGGTGCTCGACGCCGCCACCGTGACCGTGGTGCCCCGGACGTGACCAGCGCGGGCGGCTACGGCGTGTGGGCGCCCGCGGCAAC
>CAZJUA010000037.1:0-13667 GCA_964549045.1 uncultured bacterium
GGGGGGGGGGGGGGGGGCGGGGGGAGCGGTCCCCCGCCTGCCCCGAGCGTGTGCGTCAGTCGCAGCTGGCCTCGGTGACGAGCTCGAGGCCGACGGCGATGTCGACCGTCTCGGCCGGCGCACCGGACTCGATGATGTCGGCGGCGGCCTCGACGGCCTCGGCGCCGAGCATGGCGGGCTGCTGGGCCACCGTGGCGCCCATGCGGCAGTCCCGGACGGCGGCGACGGCGTCATCGGTGGCGTCGAAGCCGACCACCAGGATGTCGCGGCCGGAGGCCTCGATCGCCTGCAGGGCGCCGAGCGCCATCTCGTCGTTGTGGGCGAAGACGGCCTCGATCTGCGGCTGGGCGGTGAGGATGTTCTCCATCACCGTCAGGCCCTCGGCGCGGTTGAAGTTGGCGGTCTGGCGGGCGACGATCGTGACGCCCGGGCAGTTCTCGGTCATGTAGGTGTTGAAGCCCTCGCCGCGCTCGCGGGCGGCCGAGGTGCCGGGGATGCCCTCGAGCTCGACGACGGCCCCGGTGCCCCCCAGCTGCTCGCAGATGAACTCGGCCGCGCTGGCGCCGCCGGCCACGTTGTCGGAGGCGATGAAGTACGCGAGATCGCCGCCGTCGACGCCGCGGTCGACCGCGATCACGGGGATGCCGGCGGCGTTGGCGGCCATGACGGCCGGCACGACGGCGGCGGAGTCGGTGGGGTTGATGATGAGGACGGCGACGCCGCGCTGGACGAGGTCCTCGATGTCGCTGATCTGGGTGCTGACGCTGTCCTGGGCGTCGGTCACCAGCAGCTCGAGGCCCATCTGGTCGGCCATCTGCTGGGCGCCGTCGCGCAGGTCGACGAAGAACGGGTTGTTGAGGGTGGAGACGGAGAGGCCGATCGTCTGGGCGAGCGCCGAGCTGGCGAGCAGCAGCGCCGAGGCGATGGCGAGCGTGCGTAGGGCCGTGCGCATGGGGTCCTCCTAGGGAACGGGCGTTCAGGTGCGGCGGGTAGCGACGAGGCGTTCGATGAGCAGCGCGGCCAGGATCACACCCCCCTTCACGATCTGCTGGTAGAAGGACGGGACGTTGAGCAGGTTCATCCCGTTGTTGATGACGCCGATGATCAGCGCGCCGACCAGGGTCCCGAACACGCCGCCGCGGCCGCCGAACAGCGAGGTGCCGCCGACGACGACCGCCGCGATGGCGTCGAGCTCGAACATGACGCCCGCCGACGGCTGCGCCGAGTTGAGGCGACCGGTCAGGACCATGGCCGCGAGGGCGGCCGCCAGGCCGGAGTAGGCGAAGGTGAACGCCTGCACGCGGCGGACCGGGATGCCGGAGAGGCGCGCGGCCTCCTCGTTGCCGCCGATCGCGTAGATCGCCCGCCCCAGCGCCGTGAAGCGCAGGATGACGTGGGTGACGAGCAGGAAGGCGAGCATGATCCAGATCGGCACCGGCAGGCCGAGGAAGGTGCCGTAGCCCAGCGTCATGAACAAGGACGGCAGGCCGCTGATCGGTCGGCCGTCGGTGTAGGCGAGCGCGGCGCCGCGGAAGATCGTCAGGCCGGCCAACGTGACGATGAAGGGCGCGATGCCGGCGTAGGCGACGAAGAGGCCGTTGAAGGTGCCGAGGGCCGTGCCCAGCGCCATCGCCACCAGCACCGCGAGGCCCGCCGGCAGCCCGCCGACCGCCAGGCCCGCGCCCACCACGCCGGTCAGCGCCAGCAGCGAGCCGACCGAGAGGTCGATGCCGCGGCCGATGATGACCACCGTCATGCCGCAGGCGATGATCGCGTTGATCGAGATCTGCCGCAGCACGTTGACGACGTTCGAGGGCGTCAGGAAGCGGTCGGACAGGAGCGACAGGATGACGATGAGCGCGACGAGCGCCATCACCAACCCGAAGCGAGCGAAGACCTCACGCCAGTTGACGCGCGCCAGTGACATGGGCGACGACCTCCTCGTAGGCGAAGGGGGGGCGGAGCTCGGTGGCGACGCGGCCGCCGCGGAACACCAGGATGCGGTCCGAGAGCCCGATGAGCTCCTCGGTATCGGAGGACGACAGCAGCAGGCCGAGCCCACGCTGCGAGAGTCCGTCGATGACGTCGTAGAGCTCGGCCCGGGCGCCCACGTCGACGCCGCGGGTGGGCTCGTCGAGCAGCAGCACCTTCGGTTCGGTGGCGAGGCTCTTGGCCACCACCACCTTCTGCTGGTTGCCGCCCGACAGCTCGCGCACCGGCTTGTGCGGCTCGGGCGGGCGCAGCGACAGGCGCTCGATCCACGTCTGCGTCTGCTCGCGCTCGCGCCGCGCGTCCATGAAGCCGAACCGCTGCAGCCGCGACAGCGTCGTCAGCGACACGTTCTCCTGCACCGTCAGCTCCATCACCAGCCCCTGCTGCTTGCGGTCGCTGGGGACGAGCAGGATGCCCTCGCGGATGGCGTCGCGCGGCGAGCGCACGGGGTCGCCGGCCCAGCTGGCCGTGCCCTCGAGGCCGAAGAGCGTCGGCAGGATGCGCTCGCGGCCCGAGCCGATCACCCCGGCCAGGCCGACGATCTCGCCCGCCTCGAGGTCGATGGAGAGGGGTTCGAGGCCGGGACCGGCGGCCTCGAAGGTGCCGAGCTTCTCGCCGGTCGTCCGCGGGGCGCGCTGGTAGCGGCGCACGGACTTGCCCACCATCAGCTGGACGATCTCGTCGGCGGTCGTGTCGGCCACCACGCGCGTGCCCACCAGCCGCCCGTCGCGCAGGACGGTGACGCGGTCGGCGATGCGGAACACCTCCTCGAGCCGGTGGCTGATGTACACCATGCCGACGCCACTGGCCTTGACCTTCTCGATGATCGCGAACAGCCGCTCGCTCTCGTTGGCCGACAGCGCGGCGGTGGGCTCGTCGAGCACCAGGATGCGCCCCTCGCGGGCGAGGGCGCGGGCGATCTCGAGGAGCTGCCGCTCGCCGATCCCCAGGCGCGCGACCTCGGCGGCGGGGTCGAGGTCGAGCTCGACCCGGGCCAGCGGCCCACGCGCGCGCGCGTACAGGTCGCGGTACCCCACGATGCCCGGGAGCCGCCCGAGGAAGAGGTTCTCGGCGACCGACAGGCTCGGTACCAGGGCCAGCTCCTGGTAGACCATGACGACGCCGTGGGCCTGGGCCTCGTTGACGCCGTGGAAGCGCACCGGCCGGCCGGCGAGCGTCATGCTGCCGGCGTCGGGCGGCTGCACACCCGCCAGGATCTTCATCAGCGTCGACTTGCCGGCGCCGTTCTCGCCGACCAGCGCGTGCCCCTCGCCGGCCTCGAGGGAGAAGTCGACGCCCGTCAGCGCGGCGACCTGGCCGAAGCGCTTGTCGACGCCGGTCATCTGCAGGAGGCTCATCCGCTCGGCTCCTCGTCGTGCGGCCGCTGGCGTGCGACGAAGGCGTCGATCTCGGCGGCGGTCGGCAGCGAGGGCTGGGCGCCGGGACGGGTGGCGGCCAGCGCCCCGGCGGCGTTCGCGTAACGCACGGCCTCGGGGAGCGCAGCGCCCTGCGCCAGGCGCACGGCGAGGGCGCCGGCGAAGGCGTCGCCGGCGGCGGTCGTGTCGACGGCGTCGACGGTGAAGCCGGGGACCAGGCCGGTGGTCGCGAGACCGCCCGTGTCTGCGGCGGTCAGCTCGGCCCAGGCGGCGCCGGCCGCGCCGAGGGTGAGCACCGCGGCGGGCACGAGTTCCGTCAGGGCCGCGGCGGCGCGCTCGGGGTCGCGGGCGACCCCGCCGACGTCGATCCCCGTCAGGCCCGCGGCCTCGGTCTCGTTGACGAGCAGCAGGTCGACGTCCGCGAGCTGCGCCGCGGTGAGCGGCTGCGCCGGCGCGAGGTTGAGGACCACGCGGGCGCCGGCCCCGTGCCCGAGCCGCGCGGCCCGCAGCGTGGTCTCGAGCGGGACCTCCAGCTGCAGCACGACGACGCGGGCACCGTCGAAGCGGGCCGGCTCGAGGTCGTCGGGGGCGAGGCGCGCGTTGGCGCCGGGCGCGACGATGATCGTGTTCTGCGCGCTCGGGTCGATGCTGATGAAGGCCACGCCGGTCGGGGCGTCGGGCAGCGCGGCGACCGCCTCCGTGGCCACGCCGTCGCTCGTCAGGCCGTCGACCAGCGCCTCGCCGAAGGCGTCGGCGCCGACGCGGCCGATCATGGCGACGTCGCCGCCGGCGCGCGCCGCCGCCACGGCCTGGTTGGCGCCCTTGCCGCCCGGGTGGCGCGCGTAGTCGCCGCCGAGCAGGGTCTCCCCGGCCACGGGAAAGCGCGGGACGCTCACCACCAGGTCCATGTTCAGGCTACCGACGACGACGATGCTCACGGGCGACCTCCAGCGGGGGACGTGGCGCTGACCGTGGCCGCCTGCAGGTCCGCGACGGACCGGCGGGCCACCAGCGTCACCGGGTGGGTCTCGAAGCGCCGGGCGTCGCCCGGGGCGGCGATTCGCGCGTGCAGCATGGCGACCGCGCCGGCGCCGAGCTCGGCGAGTGGCTGCCGCACGGTGGTGAGCGCGGGCTCGACGAACTCCGCCCAGGGGACGTCGTCGAAGCCGATCACGGAGACGTCCTCGGGGACGCGCGCGCCCGCCTCGCGCAGGGCCCGCAGCGCGCCGACGGCGATGGCGTCGTTGGCGCACACGACGACGCTGCAGTCGTGGGCGCCGAGCCGCGCGACGGCCGTCGGCGGCAGGTCGCTGGAGAACGGCACCTCGTGTTCCCAGGCGACCTCCAGGGCGCCCTCGGCGGCCCGCAGGAAGCCGCTGCGCCGCGCGGCGGCGCTCGGCAGCGCGTGGGGACCCGACAGCAGGCCGACGCGCCGGTGCCCGCGGGCGATGGCGTGGGCCGCCACCAGCGCTCCGCCCTGGGCGTGGTCGGCCACGACGGCGTCGCAGCCGTCGAGCGGGCGGTCGACGGTCACGATGGGGAAGGGCCAGTCGACGGCCGGTCGGTCGTCGACCGGCACCCACACGACGCCCGCGACGCGGTACGACGCCAGCAGGGCCAGCGACTCGTGCTCGCGCACGGTGTCGTTGCCCGCGTCCATGACGATGAGGGCGTAACCCAGCGAGCGCGCCGTCGTCTCGATCGCCTGGACCAGCGCGGGGAAGTACGGGTTGGTCAGGTCCGGGACGACCAGCCCGAGGGCGCGGCTGTTGCCGGTGCGGAGCGATTGGGCGTGCGGGTTCGGCACGTACCCGAGCTCGGCGGCGGCGGCGAGGACGCGCAGCTGCACCGCGGGCGTGGCGGGCTTGGCGCCGCGCAGCACGTTGGACACCGTCGCGGTGGACACGCCCGCGCGTTGCGCCACGTCCTTCAGCCGTGCCATCCGTCCTCCGTTTCCGCGGATCGCGGGGTCGAGAAGCAGAGGTTAATCGTTTAACCGAACCTTCCCATGATGATAGGGGTTGGGCGCCGCCGCTGTCAACGTGCCAGGGGGCGCGGTGGTCGGGCGGCCGGCGCGGGTGCCGGCCAGGCCGGCGCGGGTGCCGGCTCGGCCGGCGCGGGTGCCGGCCAGGCCGGCACACGGTAGCCTGCCCCCATGCCCCCCCGCATCGCCCTCGTGCACGCCATGCGCGCCTCGATGGCGCCGATCGAGGCCGCCTTCGCCCGCGCCTGGCCCGAGGCGCGCCTCGCGCACCTGCTCGACGACGCGCTCCCCGCCGATCTCGAGCGCGCCGGCGGCGTGGACGCCGCCATGGAGCGGCGCTTCGTGGCGCTGACCCGCATCGCGGTCGACGCCGGCGCGGACGGCGTCCTGTTCACCTGTTCGGCCTTCGGCCGCGCGATCGAGGCGGCCCGCGGCGCCGCGAGCGTGCCGGTGATGAAGCCGAACGAGGCGATGGTCGCGGCCGCGGTTGCGGGGGCGGTCGCGGGGGGTGGGCCGATCGCGCTGCTCGCCACCTTCGGGCCGACCCTGGCGTCGATGCGTCCGGAGTTCGAGGCGGAGGCCGCCCGCCGGGGCGTCGTGCTCGACCTGCGGACCGGCCACGTGGCGGGCGCGTTGGCGGCGCTGCAGGCCGGCGACGCCGAGCGCCACGACGCGCTGATCGCCGAGGCGGCCGCCCGGGTGGGCGGCGGGACGTCGGTGGTGGCCCTCGCACAGTTCTCGATGGCCCGCGCGGCCGAGCGTGCCGCAGCGGCGACCGGCGGCACGGTGCTCACGACGCCGGACACGGCCGTCCTCGAGCTTCGGCGGCGCCTGCTGGCGGGCTGAGACCGGTCGGGCGGAGGCGGCCCCCGACCGGCCGCCGCGAGCGCCGGCCGCCGCGAGCGCCGGCCGCCGGGAGCGGCCGCCGCGGCCGCCGGGCGCGTCAGGCGATCGGCAGCTCCGCGAGGGCAGCGTCGAGCCCCTCGCGCAGGATGCCCGCGATGGCGTCGACCTGGTCCTCGTCGATGATGAACGGCGGCGCCAGCAGCACGTGGTCGCCGCCGAGCGGTCCGGCGCTGCCGCCGCCGGGGTAGATGTACAGCCCGCGCGCCAAGCACGCCTGCCGAACGCGCGTGCGCAGCTTCAGCGCCGGGTCGAACGGCCGCTTCGTCGCGCGGTCGGCGACGAACTCGACGCCGAGCAGCAGCCCCTGGCCGCGGACCTCGCCGACGTGCGGGTGGTCCGCCAGCGCCTCGCGCAGGCGACCGAGCAGCCGCTCGCCCATCTGCCGGACGCGCTCGAGCAGGCCCTCGCGCTCGATGACGTCGATGACGAGGCTGCCGACGGCCGCGGCGAGCGGGTGGCCGGAGTAGGTGTGGCCGTGGCGGAAGTCGTCGCGGCGGCCACGGAAGGCCTCGTACAGGCGGCCACTCACCAGCAGCGCCCCCAGCGAGGCGTAGCCGGCGCCGATGCCCTTGGCGGTCGTGATGAGGTCGGGCGTGACGCCCGTGCGCTGCATCGCCCACCAGCTGCCCGAGCGCCCGTTGCCGCTCATGACCTCGTCGGCGATGAACGCGACCTGGTGGCGGTCGCAGATCTCGCGGATCCGCCGCCAGTACGCCGCGTCGCCGGCGGTCCCGGGGGCGCTGGAGCCGACGATCGGCTCCGCGATGAAGGCGAGGACCGTGTCCTCGCCCTCGGCCTGGATGACGCGCTCGAGGTCGTCGGCGCAATGCAGGTCGCAGTGGCCCGTGCCGGCGCACCAGGGGCAGCGGTAGGGGTAGTGGGCGGCGATCTTGGGCTCGACCCGCAGGATGCCGGCGAAGGGCGCCACGCGCTCGGCCTGGTCGGTCACGGCGAGCGCGCCCAGCGTGGCGCCGTGGTAGCTGGTGCGGCGCGAGACGACCTTGCTGCGCGCCGTGCGGCCGTGGGCCAGGTGCACCTGGCGGGCGAGCTTGATGGCGGCCTCGACCGCCTCGCTGCCGCCCGAGGTGAAGAAGACGTGGTCGAACCCCTCCGGCGCGCGGGCGATCAGCTTCTCGGCGAGCTCGATCGTCGGCGGCGTCAGGAACACCGAGGGGTGGGCGTAGGCGACGCGCATGGCCTGGTCGCGCAAGACGTCGGCGACCTCGCGGCGGCCGTGGCCGATCGACGCGACCGCCGCGCCGGCGGCCGCGTCGAGATAGGATTTGCCGTCCTGGTCGTAGAGCACGGCGCCGCGCGCGTGGGTGATGACGATCGGCTCGCGCGAGAGCTCGCGCAGGAACACCGGTCCGTCGAGCAGGGGTCCGAAGGTCCGGGTGACCCGCCGGCGGGGCCTGGCGGCGCGTGGGGTCGGCATGCTGTGGCGGATGATACACCCGCGTGCCCGGCGGGCTGCGCCGCTCGCGCCCGCGCCGCACGCGCAAGCGGTCAGCGCACCAGCAGCACCGGCACCTTCACGTGCCGCGAGACCTTCTCGGCGGTGCTCCCCAGCACCGGGCGCGGGAAGTTGCCCTGGCTGTGGGCACCGAGCACGATGACGTCCGCCTGCTCGCGCTCGGCCTCCAGCACGATCTCGCGCCACTCGGAGTGCTCGCCGTACTTGACCACCAGGCGCGAGGGCAGGCCCTCGGGCAGCTTCTCGGCGGCCTGCCGCAGCACCTCGCGGCCGTGTTCGGTGGCGGCCCGGCGCAGCTCGCCCTCCGGGAGGTACATGCCTGCCTGGGTGGCGTACGTGGGCGGCGGTCGGACGACGTGGAACACGACCACCTGACCGTCCAGGTCGTGCGCCAGCTGGCCGCCGTAGCGCACGGCGGCCTCCGCATGGGCGTCCTCGTCGATCGCGATCAGCACCTTCCTGAACACGCGCGCCTCCTCACCCGGCCGCGGCGGCCTCGGCCCGCCGCAGCCGGAGTCGTTGCGAGCCGGCGATCAGCAGCACCAACGTCAGGCCGATCGCGTCGGTGGTCCAACTCGGCTGGATGAGCATGAAGGCCACCGCCAGGAGCAGGACCTGCTCGTACCAGCGCGTCGAGGTCAACAGGTAGCGCTGCGTGCCGGAGCCGAAGGCCATCATCCCCAATAGCGCGGAGAAGAAGACCCAGGCGCCCTCGAAGAAGCTCTCGACCCCGAACAGCAGCAGCCGGGTGTTGAAGATGAACATGAAGGGCAGGATCGCGGTGCGCATGTCGTAGGTGAAGCCCTGGATGCCCGTCTGGATGGGGTTGGAGCGGGCGATGGCCGCGGCCGCGTAGGCCGCCAGGCCCACGGGTGGGGTGTCGTCGGCCAGGATGCCGAAGAAGAACACGAACAGGTGGGCGGCGAGCAGCGGGAAGCCGAAGCCGAACTGCTGCCCGAGCGAGTAGATGACCGGCGCGGTCAGGGTGGCCATGACGATGTAGTTGGCCGTCGTCGGCAGGCCCAGCCCGAGGATGAGGCTGGCGATGGCGGTGATCACCAGCACGACGGAGAAGACCATCAGGTTCGCGGCGGCGTCGGGGTTGCCGCCGAAGAGCTCGACGAGCGGCAGGACGATGAGGCCGAGGGCGCCGGCGATGGCGTTGGCGACGGACTCGATGATCTCGGTGAGCCGCAGGCCGAGGCCGGTGAGGTTGACGGTGCCGACGACCATGCCGGCGGTCGCCACGGCCACCGCGATCCCGACCATGTTGCGCGCGCCGGCCTCGAGGCCGCGGATGACGTCGCCCGCGCCCGCGAGGAGCGCCGGCCACGCCGGCTCGCCGCGCATGCGCGCCCGTACCGGCGCCTGCGCGAGCATGAGGAACACGAGCGTGACGATCGCCCACATGACGGCGTAGGCCGGCGAGGTCCGGGCGATGACGAGGAAGTGGATCAGCACCGCCAGCGGCGCCAGGTAGTGGATCCCCTCGATGAAGGTACGCCAGCGCGACGGCAACTGCGCGCGCGGCAGGCCCTCGAGGCCGAGCTTCAGCGCCTCGAGGTGGACGATCCAGAACAGCGCGAAGTACGACACCACCGCGGGTACGAAGGCGGCGCGGACGATGTCGAAGTAGGGGAGCCCGGTGAACTCCGCGATGATGAAGGCGGCCGCGCCCATCACCGGAGGCATGAGCTGCCCGTTGGTCGACACGGCGACCTCGACGCCGGCGGCCTTGTAGGCAGGGTAGCCGGCGCGCTTCATGAGCGGGATCGTGAAGGTGCCGGTGGTGACGACGTTGGCCAGCGAGGAGCCGGACACCATGCCGGTCATGCCGGAGGCGACGACGGCCGCCTTCGCCGGCCCGCCGCGGAACACGCCGAGGAAGGCGTTGGCCAGGTCGATGAAGTACTTGCCGGCCCCCGCCCGGTCGAGCATGCTGCCGAAGAGCACGAAGAGGAAGACGAACTGCACCGACACCCCGAGCGCCACCCCGAACACCCCCTCGGTGGTGACGTACATCTGGCTGATGATCCGGTCGATCGGATAACCGCGGTGCGCGATGAGGTCCGGCAGCGTGTAGGGGATGGCGCCGCGCGGCCCCATCATCGCGTAGAGCAGGAACACGCCGCCGATGACGGCCAACGCGGGGCCGAGGCTACGGCGCGTCGCCTCGAGCAGCAGGATGAGCGTGATGCTGCCGATCCAGACCTCGCGCTCGATCGGGATGCCGAAGCGGTTCTGCAGCCCGAGGTAGTCGACCACGAGGTAGAGCACCCCGGCGCTCGACACGATCGCGAAGAGGTAGTCGTACCACGGAATGCGTTTGGCGCCGCGGCGGCGGCGTCCGGGGAACACGAGGAAGGTGAGCAGCAACGCGAACGCCAGGTGGACGGCGCGGGCGCGGGTGGCGTCGAGCACCCAGACGCTGGCGATCGAGAGCTGGAACAGCGACCAGGCCAGGGCCAGCGCGAAGATGACCCAGGTCATCAGCTCGTTGGGGGTGCGCCCGCCGGACTCGGCCTCCTCGACCATCCGCGCCGCCTCGACGGCGCCCTCGTCCTTGGCGGCCTCCGCGAGCACCTGGTCGATGCTGAAGTGCGTGTCCTCGGGAGCCCCCCGTGCGCTGTCGTCGTTGGTGGTCGGTGGCTCGCGGCGGTCCGGCGCGTCGTCGTCGTGTCGGGGTGGCATGCGGCGGTTCCTCCTGCGGGCGCATCGCTCGGCGCGCCGACCGGTGATGGACCCGGGGCGCCGCGACGGTCGCGGCGCCCCGGGCGCGGGTCACGGTGCGGTGAGGCGTCCGGCGGGCCGCGGGCGCGGCCGTGGGACGTCGCGGCTCAGTACAGGCCCGCCTCGCTGAACGCGCGCTCGGCGCCGGGGTGCAGCGGTGCGCCCAGGCCGGAGAGGAAGTCCTCGGTCGTCAGGGTGGAGAGGGCCGGGTGGATCGCCTGGAAGGCCTCGAGGTTGTCGAGGACCGCCTTGACGATCGCGTACGCGTTGTCGTCGGACAGGTCGGTGCTGGAGACGAACAGCGCCTTGACGCCGAAGAGCGTCAGGTCCTCGTCCTGGCCACCGTAGGTGCCCGCGGGCACGGTCGCGAAGGCGTAGTACGGGAACTCGTCGATCAGCGTCTGCAGCTCGGCGTCGGCCAGGGGGACCAGGCTGACGTCGGCCGTGGCGGTGATGTCGCGGATCGCCGCGCCGCCGATGCCGACCGTGTAGAAGAAGCAGTCGATGCGGCCGTCGCGCAGGAAGTCCGGCGCCTCGGCGGCGCGCAGGTACTCGGGCGTGAAGTCGCTCTCGCTCATGCCGAACGCCTCGAGCATCGCCTGCACGGTGTTGAGGATGCCGGAGCCGGGGTTGCCGATCGAGACGCGCTTGCCGGCGATGTCGGCGAAGCTCTCGACGCCGGCGTCGTTCTGGCACACGAGGTGCATCGGCTCGGGGTGCAGGCCCATGACCACGCGCAGGCCGTCGTAGGCGTCGCCTTCGAAGGCGGCCTCGCCGTTGAACGCCTGGTAGGCGACGTCGGACTGGGCGAGGGCGAGATCGAGCTGGCCGGCGCGGATGGCGCTGACGTTGAACACCGAGCCGCCGGTGGACTCGACGGTGAGGCGCAGGCCGACACCGGCGTCGTTGACGATGCGCGCGGTGGCGCCGCCGACCGGGTAGTACACGCCGGTGACGCCGCCCGTGCCGATCGTGAGGAAGGTCTGGGCGTGGGCGGCGCCGGCGATGGCTAGAGCCAGGCCGGCCAGGATCGAGACGAATCGCTTCATGGTGGCTCCTTTCGAGAAGGTCGGCCCCGTCGGTGACGGGGTGCGGGGGGCCCAGGCCCCGGGATGGGATGCGGGGGCGATGGGCCTGGCGAGCAACGTGACGTCCGTACGTATATCCTGCCGACTCGCATGCAGTCAAACGCCCCGCGGACCGGCACGGGGTGTCACGTAGACTTCGGGCCATGATTCCGGGGGCGGCGCGCCGGTGATTTCGACGCTGTACCTCGTCCTCGCCGCCGTCCAGCTGGCCCTGTGGGGTTGGGGCTGGCGCGCCTGGGCGCGCGCCGGCCGGCCGCCCGCGCTGACGTGGGTCCTGGTGCCGACGGCCTTGCTCTGGTACGACAACGCCCGCATCGGCCTCGGCCGCTTCCTCGGCGAGGGCGAACTCCTCTACGCGCTCAGCGTTCCGGCGCTCGCCTGGCACTGGACGATGCTGCCGGTGTTCGTGCTGGCGGCGGGGGTGATCGCGCGCGCGGCCGGCCTCGTCTGGGCGCGGCATGCGCCCGGGCGCGCCGTTCTCTGGGCACTGGCGGCCGTCCTCTTCGCCATGGACCTGCCGTACGCGATCGGGGTCGTCTTCGGTCCCGTGGGTCCGTACGCGGGCGTGGAACTGCGCCTCGGCTGCATCGGCGACGCCATCCGCTACACGGCGACGCTGACGCCCGCCTACTTCTGCGGGCCGGAGACCGAGGCGTACCGGGTCGGGCCCGGGCCGGTGGTGGCGATCGTCATGGTCGTGGTCGTGGGGACCGTCGGGCTCGCGCTGTGGCGCGCGCGCCGCTGGCCCTGGCTCGCCGCCGCGGCCGGCGTCATGTTCCTGGCCGCCGCCGGCGGCCCCGCGTGGGGCACCTACGCACCGCCCGTGGCCAACGTCGGCGAGCTGGTGTTCGTCGCCGGGCTGCTCGGCACGGCGGCGCGCTTCGGGCGGAGAGCCGCACCCGACGGCTGACGGTGGCGGGCGGGCGCCGGGGTGCGGTTCGGGCGTCAACGACCCCTCGTCACCGCCTCCGGGAGCGTCAACACGTCGACGTCGGCGGCCGCGAGGTGCGCCACCACCGCGGCGAGGTCCTGGGCGCGGTAGCCGGTGTCGCCGTCGGGCGCGCCGTCGACCACCCGGTGGAACACCAGAACCAGCCAGGCGCGCTCGCGGGCCGCCCGGTCGATCTCGGCCATCAGGGCCCCGGGTGCATCGCGTTCGGTGACGCTCAGTGCTCGAATCCTGTACGGATCCGCCGGCGGTAGCGTCTCCAGGCCGAGCCCGCGCACGATCGTGCGGCCCGAGGCGAACACGCCTCGGACCAGCTCGATCGATCGCGCGTCGAAGCCGCCGTACGGGTAGACGAGGTGGTCGGCGCCGCGGCGGAAGCCGTGCGTCAGCAGCCAGGCGCGCGCGCCCAGCAGCTCGGCGAGCACGGCGTCGTCCTCGAGGTCGACGAGGCCGATCTCGTCGGGCAGCGGGCTCACGTGGTGGGCGACGACGTCCCAGCCGGCGAAGCGCTCCAGCGACTGCAGCTGGCGCAGCGACATGAAGCCCGGCGTGCCCACCAGCTCGACGATGGCCGCCACGCTGGCGCGCAGCCCGTGGCGGTCGAGGAGCGGTCGGGCGAGGCGGTAGACCCCGTCGCGGGCGTCGTCGAACATCAGGGTCACGACCCCGCGGTCCGGCCGCGCGATGGCCTCCAGGGCGTCGATGTCGGCGGTTACTGGCCCGCCTCCGCGGTCGACCAACGACACCTGCAGATCCGTGATGCGCCCCATGTCGGCGCCGTCGCGACCGACGCGGGCCAGCGGCGTTCCCAACGCGACGGTGACGACGATCCACTGGCCCGGCAGGGCGTAGGCCGCGTCTTCCACGGAACCACCGACGATCCGGTAGGCGTCGTAGCCGACGAAGCCATCCGAACTGAGGTAGACGTACATGTGCTCCAACCGTTCGGGGCGGTCGACCCGCACGACGAGCCGCAGGTGGGCATCGCGCAGGTCGACCGGCGGCATGGCCGTGGCGCGCACGTTGACCTGCTGCCCGTCGCCGTCGGTCGTGACCCGCAGCGAGCCCTCGCCCCGGACGGTGTCGGCGTCGACGACGGACGAGCGCCCGGCCGCGCTCTGGTGCACGAAACGGGTGTCGGGGCCGAACAGGTCGATGACGGCGACCG
>CAZJUA010000038.1:0-2786 GCA_964549045.1 uncultured bacterium
AGGGTGTTCGCCAGGGCGTTCGGGGTGTCGCCCGGTGGCGCGTCGCGGTCGATGCGCTGCGGCTGCGGCTCGAGGTAGTAGAGCTTGCGGGTGACGTGCACGCCGGTGGGCGCGCGCCAGCAGGTCGATGGCGTGGCCGAAAGGCTTGCTGTCGAGGTACCCGCCGTCGGCGAACGCGTGCCGCTCGTGGGCGCGGCGGTCCTCCTCGCGCAACGACCGGAAGAGGTGCGCCCAGGGCGCCTTCGCGGTGCGGGCCTCGTCGGCGAGCGCCCGCCGCCGGCACCGTTGGAGCGTGGGCGTATCGGCCCGTGCCGGGAGCGGTGCGGCAAGGGACGAGTCCTGGTGAGGCCGGGTGCGGACGGCCGGGTAGGTTCGTAGGCAGCGGAACGGTTCGCGGCGCCCGAGCCGCGGCGTCGCAACCGCCGGACGCGCGTGCGTCGCGTGCGCCGTTGCCGCGATCGGAGCAGCCGTGGCCGAGATCAGATGAACCGCCATGGGGCCATCGGCGAGGGCTCTTGGCCGATCGTGCAACGCTCGGCCGCGGAACCACTGGCGATCGTGCGATCGATCGAGGAAGCCGGGGAACGGCCATGCCGCCAAGCGTCAGGGAGCTGATCCGCGCGCTCGAGCGAGCGGGCTTCCAGGATCGTGGTGGTAAGGGGAGCCACCGGACTTCGTACACCCGACCGTGCCGAGGCCCGTGGTAGTTTCCGGGAGGCTGGGAGACGACGCCAAGGAGTACCAGGTTCGGGCTGTGGCGAGGGCCATCCGGGAGGCCACCAGGTGAGAGAGAGCGCCCGTTACGCCAAGATCGTGGCGTGGTCGGAAGAGGATCACTGCTTCGTGGGCAGCGCGCCAGGCCTGCTGGTTGGGGGATGCTACGGTTCGGACGAGGTCGACGTCTTCGCCGAGCTCTGCCGAATCGTCGACGAAGCCATCGAGCTCTACCATCGCGAGGGGAAGCCTCTTCCACCCCCTACCGCCGGTCGTGCCCTTGCCAACACCTTGCAGCACCTGGCCTGACGGCCGGCTTTGGACCGTTGCGGTTGGCCGCTCGGTGGCGTCGGGAGGCCTGCGAGGGGCCGTTGTCGGCGGTTGCGCGTAGGACAGAGCCGGAGGCACGGCGGGCCAATGCGGGCGGTCCACGTGGGTCGGCGGCGGCGACGCTCGGACCTGCGCAGCGCTGCCGACGCCCGTCGCGTACCATCGACCGCATGCGACGCAACGACCCCCACACCACCCCCGTCGTCGTCGACGCCGTCGTCAAGCGCTACGCCTCCGTGACCGCCGTCGATGGCGTGAGCTTCGCGGTGGGGCGCGGCGAGGTCTTTGCGCTGCTCGGGCCGAACGGCGCGGGCAAGAGCACGGTCGTGCGGATGCTGTGTGGCATCCTCGCGCCCGACGAGGGGCGGATGCGCTTCGATCTCGGCAGCGGCCCACGCGGCGCGGCCGACCCGCTGCGCACCGGCTACCTGCCGGAGGACCGCGGCCTGTACGCCGACGCCAAGGTGCTGCCGATGATCGTCTACCTCTCTGGCCTGCGCGGGATGGCGCGGGACGAGGCGGAGCGCCGGGCGCGCGCGTGGCTCGAGCGCTTCGACCTCGCGGGCCGCGAGCGCGACCGCGTCGACGCGCTGTCGAAGGGGAACCAACAGAAGGTGCAGCTCATCGCCGCGCTGCTGCACGAGCCGGCGCTGGCGATCCTGGACGAGCCCTTCAGCGGTTTCGACCCCGTGAACCAGGACCTCGTGAGCCGGCTGATCCGGCAGTTGCGCGACGCCGGGACGACGGTGATCCTGAGCGCCCACCACATGGATATGGTGGAGGCGATCGCCGATCGCGTGCTGCTGTTGCACCGCGGTCGCGAGGTGATGGGCGGGACGCTGGCGGCCGTTCGGGCGGCGTCGGGCGTGGTGCGGCGGGTGCGGGTGACGCTGGCGGCGCCGGCCCGGCCCGACGACCTCGCTGCCCTCGCCCCGGCGAAGATCGTCGCGCGCGACGACGGCCGCCTTCTCGACGTCGACCTCCCCGAGGGCCACAGCGTCGGATCGCTGCTGCACGCGCTCACGGCGCGTTGCGAGGTGCTCGACGTGCACTCCGAGGCGCCGTCGCTGCGCGAGCTCTACCTGCGGGCGGTGGGCGTCGACCCGGAGGCGGCGGACGGCGGCGCGGAGCGCGACACGCACGGCGCCGCGGGCGACCCCGGCCCCCGCGGCACGGGACCACGCGGCGCGGCCGGGACGGCGACGCCATGACGCACTGGCGCGCCGTCGCGCTCATCGCCCGCTGGGAGTTCCTGCGCTTCTTCAAGGTGCGCGAGCTGCTGGTGACGATCGTGTTCATCGTGTTGGGTTACACGCTCGGTGTGCCGATCTTCCAGGCGCTGGTCGGCGGTGGCGGGGGCAGCGTGCGCGTGGCCGTCGACGCATCGGCGCTCGATGCCGACGACGTGCTGCGTGGCGTTGCCGAGCTCCTCGTCGACGCGCCCGAACCGCTGCATCCTCGCTTCGTGTTCGAGCGCGGGCTCGCGGAGGAGGCCGAGGCACGCGTGCTCGACGGCGACCTCGACGCGCTGCTGCGGGCCGCGCCGGCAGGCGGGCTCGAGCTTGTCGTGTCGGACGGCGAACCCGGGTGGTTGGCGGAGCTCGAGGCGTTGCTCGGCTCGCTCGCCGTGCCGCTGCGCATGTCGGCGGAGGGGGTGCCGGCGGAGCGGGTGGCGGCGGTGCTGGAGCCGGTGGCGCTCGAAGTGACGGCGCTCGAGGCCGGCCCGCAGCGCGGCGGCCTGG
>CAZJUA010000039.1:0-18587 GCA_964549045.1 uncultured bacterium
GAGGACGCGGCGGGGCGCCCCGCCCGCGCGCCCCCCGGCGCCCCGCCGCCGCCCCCCCCCGCCCGCGCCGGGGGGGGGCGCGGCGGCGGCGCGGCGGCGCCCGCGGCCCGCCCCCCCCGCCGCGTCCTCGAGGCGCCATCCGGGCGCCGCGCCGAGTCCAGGCGGCGGCCCGTCGAGCCGAACGGCCCGCAAGCCGCGCCGCAAGCGGCCGCGCGCCTCGACGCGCGCCATGATCTCCTGCCCCAGGTAGCACCCCTTGCGGTAGCTGATGCGCTCCTCGAGCCCGGTCTCCTGCGGCAGCCCGAGCCGCCCCTCGGCGTGGGCGCTCGCCACCCCGTGCGCCACCCGACCGGCCGTCCACGCGCGCTCACCGACCGGCCTGGCGCCGGCTTCGGTCCACCGCGCCCAGGCGGGCGCCAGGTCCTCGGACAGCAGGTGCAGGTCGACGGCCCAGGTGGGCCCCAGGCGCCGTGGGTGGAGCAGCGCTCGGCCGTGAGGCGTGGAGACGACCGCGACGGCCGCCGCCGTCGCCGGTGGTGCCGCCGCGGCCAAGGACGCCGTCAGCGCCGCGCCGGCGCCCGGCCAGCCCGCCTCGAGGACGCCCGCGGCGGCGGCGGCGTCGGCCGCGCACAGGGTCAGGCTCGCCAAGCGCGCGTCGAGGTCCTCGATGGCGACCTGGTCGAAGATCACGTGCTCGTCCAGCGTCCGCACGACCGCGGGCCCTGCGCCGTCGTGGACGACGAGGAACAGGTCGTCGCGCCGCCGATGGACGGCGAGGCCCGCCTGCGGCTGGCCGCGGTGGTCGAGCAGCAGCACGTCGACCGCCTCGCCCTCCGCCAGGCCGGCGACGTCGTGGCTGACGAGGCCGTGGACGAACGGCAGCCGGTCCGCGCCGGTCAGGCGCAGGTGTCCGTGGGCCAGCCGGGGCAGCAGCACGGGACCGCCGGCGAGCAGCGCGACCCGCTCGCCGTCCGGGTCGCCGAGGTGGTCGAGTGCGGATGCCGCCAGCCATGGGACGCCGCGTCCGGCGAGGACGGCCTGGGGCAGCAGGGATCGCCAGATCTCGCGCGTGGGTGCGCGTTCCGGCGCGTCGGGACGATCGGATTCGGTCATGCCGGGCTCCTCGGGTGGGTCACGGAACCGTGACCTCGAGCATGGTGAACTCGTACGCGTTGACGACCCGGACGCCATGCGCGGTCACGTAGGTGCGGCGCGCATTGGCGCCGGAGAGGTGGACGTGGCCGTGCACGTGCACCTGCGGCCGCCACAGCGCGTGGAAGCGGTTGAAGGCGCCCACGCCCCGGTGCGGCCAGTCGTCGCCGGCCTGTGGGCCGAGGGGCGCGGCGTGGGTGAGCAGGACGTCGACGGCGCGGCCGTGGCGGGCACGGTGCCACGCCAACTGGGGGGTCATCCCGGCGAGCATGGCGTGGTAGGTCGCCTGGGCGTACTGGTGCGGGCCCGGGCGGTAGCGCGCCGAGCCCTCGAACCCCGCGACGATGAGGCCGGCGACGCAGACGACGCGGCGATGGACGTTCACGCAGCCCCCGGGGAGGCGCGCCTCGTCGGGGTCCTCGCCGCGCAGGTAGGCGTTGGCATGGTTGCCGATGACGTAGACCGGCGGCGTGCGCGTCTTGGTGGCGATGAACTCCAGCACGTGGCCCGGCATGTCGCCCGCCGACAGGACCACGTCGAACGGCGGCAGGTTGCCGGGGAAGTTCTCGGAGTACACCACGGGCGAGACCGCGTCGGAGATGGCCAGGACGCGGACGACGCCCACGGCGCTCAGGCGCTCTGCGGCGCGCCCTCGCCGAGGGCCTCGGTGGCGCGCCACTCGAGGCCGCTCCAGATGAGGTCCTCGATGTCGCCGTCGAGCACGTGGTCGGGGTCGTGGCGCATCGCGCCGGTGCGGTGGTCCTTGACGTACTGCTTGTCGAGCACGTAGCTGCGGATCTGCGATCCCCACTCGATCGCCTTCTGGCTGCCGCGCGCCTTCATCTGCTCCTCGAGCCGGCGCCGCTCCTCGCGCTCCCAGAGGCGCGAGCGCAAGACGGTCATCGCCTTCTCGCGGTTCTTGATCTGCGACTTGCCGTCCTGGCAGGTGACGACGATCTCGTCGGGCGTGCCCCCGCGGTAGACGACGCGCACCGCGGAGTCGGTGGTGTTGACCGACTGCCCGCCGGGGCCCGAGGAGCGGTAGACGTCGACGCGGACGTCCTTGGGGTCGATGTCGACCTGGATGGCGTCGTCGATCTCGGGCATGACCTCGACCGACGCGAAGCTGGTGTGGCGCCGGTTCTGGCTGTCGAAGGGGCTGATGCGCACCAGGCGGTGGACGCCGCCCTCGACGGACAGCAGCCCGAAGGCCCGCTCGCCGCGCACGATCATCTGCGCGTAGTCGATGCCGTTGGGCGCGGCGTCGCTGCCGACGGCGTCGAGCAGCTCCACCTTGAAGCCGTTGCGCTCGGCGTAGCGGCGGTACATGCGCAGCAGCATGCCCGCCCAGTCCGACGATTCGGTGCCGCCGGCACCCGGCTTGATGGTGACGATCGCGGCGCGCTCGGTGTGTTCGCCGCGGAAGAGCGTCTCGCGGTAGAGCCGCTCGAGGTCGGCCTCGACGCGGGCCTCCTCGTCCGCCATGTCGGCCGCGTCGTCCTCACCGGCCATCTCGCGCAGCTCCGCGAGCCCGGCCACGTCGTCGGCGAGCGTGTGGTACGCGTCGATCACGCGCCGCAGGCGCGCCGCCTCCTGGTTGACCGCGCGGGCGCGGTCGGGATCGTTCCAGAGGGCGGGGTCGTTCAGTTCCGGTTCGAGCTCGGCCAGGCGGGCTTGCTTCCCGACCAAGTCAAAGGTACCCCCGGAGGGCATCGAGTCGCTGACGGAGCGTCTCCATCGCGGGTCCTCACAGTTCTGCCCGCAGGCGCTCGGTCCTCGGACCGGCGCGGTCGGCGCCCGGCGCTCGGCGCGGGACGCACTGCGTGCGCTGCGAGTGTACCGCGCCGCGCCCATGGTACGATCGCGCCACCGGAACACCGTGCACCACGCACGGTATGGCCCCTGACACCCGGAGGCGAAGGTTGACCCCGCTGGAGAGCTTCGGCCCGCTCGACGTCCTCGACGTGCTCATCCTGGCCGCGCTGATCTACCAGGGTTACGCCCTGCTGATCGGCTCGCGCGCCTGGAACGTGTTCCGTGGCCTCGCGGCGCTCGCGGCGCTGTGGTTCGTCGCCACCCTGCTGGGCCTCGAGGCGACCAGCGCGATGTTCGACCGCCTCGCGCCGGTGGCCTTCCTGGCGGTGGTCGTCGTGTTCCAGCCCGAGCTGCGGGCGGCGCTGGAGCGCTTCGGGCGCGGGCGGCGCAGGCCGGGCGCGACCGGCGACCCGGTGCAGGAGATCATGACCGCCGTGCGCGAGCTCGCCCAGCAGCGGGTGGGGGCGCTCGTCGCCATCGAGCAGTCGACGCCGCTGCGCGAGTACGGTCGGGCCGGCACCGAGCTCGGGACGCCGGTCACCGCCGCGCTGCTGCAAACGCTGTTCGCGAGCCGCGGCCCGCTGCACGACGGCGCCGTGATCGTCAAGGACGACGTCGTGACGCACGCCGGCGCGATCTTCCCGCTCTCCGACCGCGACCGCGAGGAGGGCTTCTCGGTCAAGCTCGGCACCCGGCACCGCGCCGCGCTCGGGCTCTCCGAGATCAGCGACGCGCTCGTGCTGGTGGTCAGCGAGGAGCGCGGCACCGTCTCCGTGGCCCGCGACGGCGTCTTGCGCGTCGACATCGCCCCCGCCGCCGTCCTCGCGGCGCTGCGTGAGGTGTACGGGCCGTGATGACCCTCCTCGACCTGCTCGATCGGCTGCTGATCCAAAACGCGCCACGCAAACTCGGCGCGCTGGCGGTGGCGATCGTCGTGTGGCTCTTCGTCGCGACCGACACGGCCACGATCGCGCAGCGCAGCCTGCTGGTGCCGATCGTGGTGGAGGGGGTCTCGGCCGAGCAGGTGGTGGTCGGGCTGCCGCAGTTCGCGGAGGTCACCGTCTCCGCGCCCACGACGCGCATCGACCGGCTGCGCCCGGAGAGCTTCGAGGCCGTCATCGACCTCTCCGGGGTGAGCGGCGACTTCCAGGAGCAGGTGAGCGTGGCGCCGCCCCAGGGCATCGTGCTGGAGCGCGTCGTCCCGAGCGAGGTCATCGGCATCGTCGAGCCGGTGGCGCGGGCCGAGGTGCCCGTGGTCGCCAGCGTGCTGGGCGAGGTCGGCGGCGACCTGCGCGTCGGCGCGACCGTCACCCCGGCGCAGGCCGAGGTGCGGGGCCGGGCCGCGGTCGTCGCGCGGGCGGTCGCCGTCGTCGTCCCACTGCCCGTCGGCGACGCCCTGGGCGCCACCGCGATGTCGGGCATCGGCTTCGCCGTGGACGCGACGGGCCAACCGCTGCCGGAGGTGACCATCGAGCCGCAGAGCTTCGTCCTCGGCTGGGACCTCGAGCCGGTCTACCTCGAGCGCACGCTCCCGCTGCGGGTCGCGGCGCCGCCCGACGACCGTTGGTCGGAGCCGCGCGGCGCGCCGAGCGAGATCACGGTCGTCGGGCCGCGCGGTTCGGTTGCAGAGCTCGAAGAGGTGGTGGCCGACGTCGAGCTGCCGACCGGCGACCTCGAAGACGGGCGGTATACTGCGCCGTTGCGCCCTCGGCTCGCCGCCGAGGTGCTCGCGGTCGACAGCCCGACCGTCGATCTCGACTACACGGCGCAGACGAACCCCACCGAGTGACGTCCGCAGGAGCCCCCTTTGTCCACCTTCCCGATCCGCCTCTACGGTGACGCCGTCCTGCGCCGACGCGCGCAGCCGGTGACGCATTTCGACGCCGAGTTCCGGCGCCTGGGCGAGGCGCTGGCCGAGACCTTGCTGGCGGCCGAGGGCGCCGGGCTGGCTGCCCCGCAGGTGGGCGTCACCCTGCGCGTGTTCGCGCTCGCCGGCACCTACGCCGGCGTCCTCGACCCCGGCGAGGAGCACGACCCCGAGACGGAGCGCGCCGCGGTCCGCCTGATCGTCAACCCCCAGCTCGTCGAGCACGCGGGCAGCCGCGTCGACGTCGAGGGGTGCCTGTCGATCCCCGGGGTCTACGCGGACGTCGAGCGCGCGGCCGAGCTCACGCTGCGCTACCAGGACCTGGACGGCACGTGGCACGAGGAACCCGCCGCAGGGCTGCACGCGAAGGCCGTCCAGCACGAGATCGACCACCTCGACGGGATCCTGTTCCTCGACCGCCTCGGGGCCGACCTGCGCGCCGAGGTCATGGAAGCCCACCGCGCCGAGCTGGCGCAGATGCAGCGCGACGCCCGCGCGCACCTCAAGGAGCTGCGCGCGGCCGGACTGCCGCCGCAGCCGTGGCCGCCGCGGCCGGCGCGCGGGTCGCGACCGGGCCGGCGCCCGAAGCTGTGACCCGCGACCGCCTGCGCGTCGCGCTCTTCGGGACCCCGGCGTTCGCGTTGCCCACGCTCGACGCGCTGCACGCGCACCACGACGTCGCCCTCGTCGTCGCCCAGCCCGACCGGCCGGTCGGGCGCGGCCGGACCGTGACGTCGCCGCCGGTCGCGGCGCGCGCTCGCGAGTTCGGCCTGCCACTCGCCCAACCCGAACGGCTGCGCCGCGACGCCGCGTTCACGGAACGCCTCGCCCAGCTCGACCTCGACGTCGCCGTCACGGCGGCGTACGGGCAGATCCTCCCAGCCTCGCTGCTCGACGTCCCGCCGGAGGGCTTCCTCAACGTGCACGCCAGCCTGCTGCCACGCTGGCGCGGCGCGGCGCCCGTGCAGCACGCGCTCATCGCCGGCGACACCGTCACGGGCGTCAGCATCATGCAGACGGAGGCGGGGCTCGACACGGGCCCGGTGCGCCTGGTGCGCGAGCTCCCCATCGCGCCGGAGGACGACGCCGTCACGCTGTTCGCCGCCCTCGCGCGCCTGGGCGCCGAGGCCCTGCTGGCGGCGCTCGACCAGCTGGCCGACGGAACGCTGCCGAGCGTGCCGCAGGACGACGCCGAGGCCACGCTGGCCCCGCGCCTGACGAAGGACGACGGCCGCATCCGCTGGGACGACCCGGCCCACCGCGTGCGCGACCGACACCGCGGCGTCGCGGGTTGGCCGGGTAGCTGGTGCCGCATCGACACCGACGACGAGGCCGCCGTCCTCAAGGTCCACGGGCTGCAGGTCGCGCCCGACGCGCCGGCCGCAGCAGCCCCCGGCACCGTCCTTGCGGTCGACGCCAGCGGCCTGCGGGTCGCCTGCGGCGAGGGCGCCGTGCGCCTGACCGAGGTACAGCCGGCGGGCAAGCCACGCATGGACGCGCGGGCCTGGGCCAACGGCGCGCGCGTCGTCCCGGGGTGGCGCCTTGGCTAGGGTCGCGCTCGTCGGCCGCCCGAACGTCGGGAAGTCCAGCCTCTTCAACCGCCTCGTCGGGCGCCGCGAGGCGCTCGTCGACGACCACCCCGGCGTCACCCGCGACGTCAAGGAGGGCACCGTCACGCTCGACTCCGGCCGCGAGATCACGCTGCTCGACACCGGCGGCCTGTGGTCGGGCGACCGCTGGGAGCGCGACATCAAGGAGAAGGTGGGGCGCGCGCTGCAAGACGTCGACGTCGTCCTGTTCTGCGTCGACGGCCGCGAGGGCGTGCTGTCGGCCGACGAGGAGATCGCCGCCTGGCTGCGCTCGCTCGGCAAGCCGGTGTGGCTGGTGACCACCAAGCTCGACGATCCGCGGCACGAGGAGCAGGCGCCGATGTTCGAGGCGTACGCGCTCGGCTTCGGCGAGGTCTACCCCACCAGCGCCGCGCACGTGCGCGGCACCTGGGAGCTCCTCGGGGCCCTCGAGGAGGCGCTGCCGCCCGACCCCGAGGACGACGCCCTCGCCGAGGAGGCGCCCATCCGCATCGCGGTCGTCGGCCGACCGAACGTCGGCAAGTCGAGCATCGTCAACACGCTGCTGGGCGAGGAACGCGTCATCGTGGCGGACGTGCCCGGCACCACCCGCGACAGCGTGGACGTCGCCTTCGAGTTCGGCGGGCGGCCCTTCGTGCTGGTCGACACGGCCGGCATCCGCCGCAAGCCGACGCGCGACCTCGAGCGCTGGATGACGATCCGCAGCGAGGAAGCCCTGCGCCGCGCCGACGTCGCCGTGCTGGTCGTCGACCCCTTCGAGCTGGGCGACCACGAGATGGGCCTCGCCAACCTGGCCCTGGAGCGCGGCATCCCGACCGTGCTGGCGATCAACAAGTGGGACCTCGTCGAGGACGCCGAGCTCGCGCCGCGCAGGAAGCTGATCGACGAGACCCTGCCGCACCTCGACTTCGCCCCGCGCGTCTACACCTCGGCGCTCACCGACTTCGGCCTGCACGAGCTGCTCGCGACCGCGGTGCGCGTCTACGAGACCGCCCGCCGGCGCGTCGGCACGGCCGAGCTCAACGCCTGGATCGAGGTGTGGACCACGCGCCAGCCGCCGCCCAACTTCCAGGGCAGGCCGCTGCGCATCTACTACGCGAGTCAGGTGGAGACGGCCCCGCCGGTGTTCCACATGAGCGTCAACAGCGAGAAGTACGTCACGCGTTCCTACGAGCAGTTCCTGATCAACCGCATCCGCGAGGACCTCGGCTTCGCCGAGGTGCCGTTCCGGTTGGTGTTCAAGTCGCGGCGCAAGGAGGGCGGCAAGCGGGTGCGGACGCAGATCTGAGGGGGGGTCGGCGCCCACCTCAGGCGAGCGCAGACGTCAGTTCCTTCCACAGGGCTTCGGTCGTGGGTTCGGGCTCCGCGTCGAGTTCGTCGCGCAGCGCCTCGCGGAACGCCCGGTAGGCCCGGGCGCCGCGGGTCAGGTCGCCGCTCGCCGCGGCCGCACGCAGACCGAGCCGGACGGCGACCTCGTCGAGCGGGTCGTGCCGCAGGAGGGTGTGGACCAGGTCCAGCGCCGCTCCGCCCCGATCGGCGCGGAGTCGCTCCTCCGCGAGCGCCAGGACGCCCGTCCGCCACCGTTCCTCCAGGTCTCCGCGCTCGACCCCGAGCCAGTCCTGGAAGTGGCCGACGTCCACCGCTTCGAGGCCGTCGAGGAAGGGGCCACGGTACGTCGCGATGGCCGCTTTCCACGCCGTCGCCTCCAGGTAGGACTCGAAGGCGTCGAGGTCGGACGCGCCGCGCCAGCACACCCGCGTGGGCTGCCGCTCGAAGGCGGATCCGGCGCGGGAACGGGCGATCGTCTGCAGGCATTGGCGGAGGTTCCAACTCGCGCGCACCTGGTCGTGTTCGGGCCAGAAGGTCGCCGCCAGCGCCTCGCGACGAACCCACGTGCGCGCGTGGGCGACGTACGCCAGCAGCGCGACCCAGCGGCTGGGCGGCAGGTCGTGCCACGTCCCGTCGATGCGCAGGCGCGGCGCGCCCAACAGCGCCAGCGCCGGCGGGGACGGGTGTTCGAGACTGCCCGTCGCCCGCCGGCCCGGTCGCCGCCTCGCTCGCTGGACCGCGGTGGGCGTGCCGTGGCGGTCTTCCCCGTGGAGGCGCCACGGCCGTCCGCGCCCGGTCGGCTCCACGATCGCCCCGCGATCGAATCCCTTCCTGATGGTCATGAGCGGCCTCCGATCCCGACGCCGCGCCGATGGCGCGGCGTCGACGTCAGGATGCGGAGGCGGCTCCGTTCAAGCTCCGTTCACCGGCCGGCCGGTGCCGCGCGCCGGCGCCGGTCGGCACCTCGTCATGGCTGCCCCACCGTGCAGGGGTCGACGAACTCGAGGCCGCTGGGGGTCCACGCGTCACCAGCGAACGCCGCCGCCGCGGCAGGCGCCGCGAACGACGTGCCCCAGTACCCGAGGGGCGCGACGCCGTCGGCGGCGACTTCCGGCGTCAGGAACCACGCGCCGAGGGCACGGGCACTGGGTTCTCCGACCTGGTCGGTGGTGCCCACGTTCGAGAAGGCGGCCTTCTCGCCCACGGCACCGGCAACGCACGCCTCCACGCCGACGACCCCCGGCCACGCGGCCGGCGGCATCGGGAACGGCAGTCCCTGGTTGCCGGCGGAGGCGAACACGACCGTCACACCGACGGCGTCGCTCCAGTCGACCGCCCCCCGCGCCCGCGCGTCCGTCTCAGCCAACGCGGCGAAGGTGAGCACATCGGCGATCGCCGCCAAGAACGCCTCGTCATCGCAGTCGACGCGGCCCACAGCCGTTTCGATCTCCACGTCGAACGCGTCGCACAGCTCGCCCAGCAGCCTCATCCTGTCCGGCGATCCCTCCAAGCCGGCGGCCACGTAGTCGGCGAAAGTGGCCGGGCGGTGGGCCGAAGCGTTCACGTCGTCCGCGGCGTCGCGGTACCCCGCCTCGAGGGTGCAGTCGACCAAGCCCCAGCTGGTCACGACGACCACCTCGCCGAGCCGCCTCGCCGTGTTCATGGCCGCACGGATGCTGTCGAAGTCGTCGTAATCGATGTCGAGAAGACGCACGTCGGCGCGCCACGATTCCGCGGTCACGCTCAGCAGCATGTCACCGGCGCCGACGTTCGCGACGCCCACCACCAACCCGTCGCTCCCCGCCCACGACGCCAACAGGTGGAACAGGACCAGATGGCCGTGCGGCACCGGGCTGTCCTCGACGGGAACCTGGAAGTGAGCAGCGATCAGAATGCGCCAGAGATCGGCCACGCCGAGCGCCGAGACGCCATCGAGCGCATGGAAGGCGCCCTCGGCGAAGTCGAAGGCGTCGATCACGGCCATGGGAAGGTCCGGTGGGTCGACGACGCCGACGTCACCGAACCCGACCCAATGGTCCTGCACGTTGGCGTAGATCCAGTCCGCGCCAGGTGACGGGAACGGCGCCAGCACGGTGCCGCCACCGTCCATGCGGGGGTTGCCACCCCCGCCGTCCATGCGGGGATTGCCACCGGTTCCCGCGAGCATGGCGCACACGTTCGGTCCTTCGACGCTCTCTTCGTCGAGGCCCGCGCCCATCCTTGCGGCGCTGAGGATCCGGCCGCCCAGATCGCCGTATCCGGCGAGCCGGCGGACGAACTCGCGGTAGATCCCGGCCGCGTCCCCTGCGTCGAGGTCGGTGGGCGGCGGTTGTCCCCAGGCCGCGCCGACGATCACGGCGATGACGATGGCTGTGAGGAGGGTTCGCTGGTGCCTACGTCGTTCCATGCTCTCACGCTCCCGTTCAGGGTTCGCGCGGATCGCCGTGCGGCGCCGCGCCACGAGGATGCACCTGGCCCCGTGACCTCACGGTGAGGTCGCTGCCTCGCTGTCCCACGTCGAGAGCAGTTGTTGCACGACCGCGCGGTTCTTGGCGTCCCCTTGGCGCTCGTAGAGGCGCAGGGCCTCCTCGGCCTGGCGCTGGGCGGCGTCCCGGTCGTCGATCTGCCGGTAGGCGAGGGCGAGGTCGTGTCGGGCGTAGGCGATCCACAGGGACTGCCCGCGGGCGAGCGCCACGTCCAGGGCCCGCCGGTGGTGCGGGATCGATGCGGCCACGCCGGCGAACTCCTCCTCGGCCCCCGCGAGGTTGTGTAGGCTGAAGAAGAGCAGGCTGGGCACGCGATCGGCGTGAGCACCGGCCGCCCAGAGCCGGTCCGCGATCTCGACGGCCTGGGCGTTCAGCGTTCGCGCTCGCGGCCAGTCCTTCCGCGCCGACGCGACGTACCCCCGGCGGTGCAGGACCTCGCAGCGCAGGAGATCGTCGTCCGCCGCCTCCGCGAGGTCCCAGGCCGCGGTCATGTGGCCCTCCGCGACGTCCGGCAACTGCGCGTCCAGGATCCCGCCCAAGATCGCGTGGAGCATGACCTGTCGGCCGACCTCGCCGCGCCGCTCGGCCAAGCCCAGCGCGCGCGTGTAGAGCGCGACGGCCTCGAAGAGGTCGTCCTGGAGGAGGCGCACCGCGTTGGCCACCTTCGTCCACAGGGGCTCGGCCACGTGGAGGTCGCCGCGGGCCTCGGCCGCGAGGGCCGCCTGGCGGGCCAGGGCGATGAGCTCGCCGCCACCGCCCCGCGCCACCAAGAACTCGGCGTCCACCACCAACGCCCGCATCATGTCGATGGCGCGGGCGTCCTCGCCCGTGGCGAACCACCCCCGCACCGCGTGCATGACGTCCGGCAGGTCGGCCGCCAAGCGGTCCAGCACCTCGCGCGGTTCCTTGACGGCACGGGGGCCGTCCGCAGCCAACCGCTCGGCGAAGAACGTCCGGTGCGCCTCCTCGGCCGCCGCTCGCTCCGCGGCGCCGCAGCGCTCCCGGAGGAAGGCCAGCATGACGGGATGGAAGCCGAAGCGGCCGCGGCCGCTGCCGTCGCTGCGCAGCACGGCGTGGTCGACGAGGCGGAGCAGGGACGGCAGCGACAGGCCGCCGACGGCGGCCGCGGCATCGAAGGCGAAGTTCGTCCGGAACACGCTCAGCCGCACCAGCGCGTCGCGTTCCCGGGGCTGCAGCAGGGACCAACTCGGCTCCAGCACGGCCCGGACACCCTGGTGGCGGGTGGGCGCATCGAGCGGTCCATGGTCGAGCACCTCGAGATCGCGTTGCAGCATCGCGTGGATCTCCGCGACCGACAGGGCGCGCGTCAACGCCGCCGCCAACTCGATGCCGAGCGGGTAACCCTCCAGCGTTCCGCACAACGCCTCGATGGCATCCGCGTCACGGGCGACGGCCTCCGCCGGGAATCCCACGCTCGTGGCCCGTTCGCAGAAGAGCTGCGCGGCTTCGGACATCGCACCGAGGGTCGGGGCGGGGGCCACGCCCGCGGGCGCGCCCGGGTGGCGTGTCGCCAGACCGCCGAGCTCGAAGGTCCGCTCGCACGCGATGCCCAGACGAACCCGGCTCGTGACGAGGCACTGGAGGTGCGGGCAGCGATCGGCGAGGAGCGCCAGACCGGTCGCGGCGCCGGCCACCCGCTCGAAGTTGTCGAGCACGAGCAGGGCTCGCCAACTGGAGAGGGCGTCGGCGAGGTCGCTCGTGCTCGCGCCGGCGGTGGCCGGCAGCGCGAGGCCGGCGGCGATCGTGGGCGCGACCTCCGACGGCCGGTCCAGCGACTCCAGCGAGACCACCGCGACCCCGTCGGGGTAGCGCTCCGAGCCATGCGCCGCCACCCGCTCGGCCAGGCGGAGCGCCAGGCGGGTCTTGCCGACGCCGCCGAGACCGAACACGGTGAGGAGACGCGTGCTGGGCTCGTCCAGGATCTCCTCCAGGGCCCGCAGCTCGTCCTGGCGACCGAAGAAGGCGGTGTTGCGGCGCGGCACGGTGGCGATCCGCGCGCGCTCGCCCTCCCCGGGGCCTGAGCGCTCCAGGTCGAGGCCGTAACTCTCGGCGAGCTCACGTACCTGGGCCGCTTCGGGCAGGTTCAGGCGCTCCAGCACGGGCAGGGCGGCGGCCAGTTCGTCCATCTCGAGCTCCGGCGCCCCCCGCAGGTGGACGGCGACCGCGGCGAGTCGGCGGGCCTCGTCCAGCTGCCCCTCGGCGATCTGGGCTCGGGCTCGATGCAGCGCGGCCACGCGCACCCGTCGCGCGATCGCCTCCCGCGTCGTGAACAGCCAGGTCTCGAGGTCGAGGCCGAGGGACACGTCGATCCCGTCGAGGAAGGGCCCCCCGTAGGCGTGCAGGACGGCCTCGTAGCGGTAGGCGTCGAAGTCGCGCAGCAGCCCGGTCGCGTCGCATGACACCAGGGCCGACACCCGCTCGTCGGGCAGCCGTTCCACCGCGCCCGCGCGCCGCAGGTGTCGCAGCGCGGTCGACAGGCTGTCGCGAGCATCGTCGGCGTCGCGGAAGAAGACGTCGGAGAGCTCGCGGCGGGTGACCGGGCCCTCGAGACAGACGTACGCCAGCATGAGCAGGGGCTTGGGTCGCGTCAACGACGCGCCCTCCAAGGTGAGGCCGCCCAGGGTCCGCAGGAGCACGTGGGCTCATCCTAGCGGCCGTCACGGCGTGCCATCCCGGATCGCGGCACGGTACGTTCGGCGGCGGAGGCCAACCGTGACCACGCCCGCCTACTGGATCCCGCCCCACGGCCATCAGGCCCGCATCGAGGCGCTGCAGGCCTGGCTCGACGACCGCGGCTTCGACGCCTACCTCGTGACCGGCACCGAGAACGCCGCCTACCTCAGCGGCTGGAAACCGGACGTGGAGCCCTGGGAGCGACCGATCGCCCTGCTCGTCCCCCGCCATGGCGACAGCGCACTGGTGCTGCACGAGCTGTCGGTGCACGGCGTGCGCATGGCGCGCGAGCGCGGCACGCTGGTCGTCGACGACGCCGCGTTCTACGTCGAGCGGCCCGCGCCGGGCGGGCGCTCGCGCAGCGACTGGGGGGCCCTGGTCACCGAGCGGCTCGCCGCCATCGGCGTGCCTGCGTCAGCGCGCGTCGCCTGCGACGCGCTGCCCGGGTACCTGAGCGAGGTCACCGTGGCCGCCCCGGGCGTGCAGTTCACGGCCGATCCCTCACCGCTCGTCGACGGCCGCGCGGTGAAGTCGCCCGAGGAACTCGCCCTCATGCGCGGCGCGGCCGCGCTGACCGACTTCGGCCAGGAGGTCTTCTTCGAGCTCGCCCGCCCCGGCGAACTCATCGCCGAGGTCGACGCCGAGACCGTGCGCCGCATGCGCGTCGAGGCGGCCCGCCGCTTCCCCGCGAGCGACGTCTCTGCCCGCGCCTTCAGCCTCACCGGTCCCGCCTCGGCGGCCCCGCACGGCACCGGCGCCGGCTCCGACGCCCGCATCGAGCGCGGCCACGGCATCGTCAACATCATCATCGCCTCGCTCGGCGGCTACTTCGTCGAGAACGAGCGCACGCTCTTCGTCGGCGAGCCGTCGGCCGAGCAGCGCGCGGCCTACGCCTGCATCCGCGAGGCGCAGGCGGCCGCGGTGGCCGCGTGCGTCCCGGGCGCGCCCGTCGCCGGCATCGACCGGGCGGCGCTGGCCGTGATCGAGCGCCACGGCTACCTGGGCCACGTCCACCACCGCGCCGGGCACGGCATCGGCCTGCGCGGCCACGACCTCCCCGAGGACATGGCCTTCAACGAGCGGCCGCTGCGCGCGGGCGAGGTCTACACGATCGAGCCCGGCATCTACCTGTGGGGCGTCGGCGGCTTCCGGATCGACGACACGGTCGTGGTGGGCGAGCTGCCCGAGGTGCTGACGACGACGGCTTGCGACCTCGAGGGCGTCACGCTGCCCGCCTGAACCGCCGAACCGGCCGCGGCGCGCGGGCGCGACCGCTCACCCGGCCCGCAGCACCAGCCCCTCGCCGTCCGGCAGGCGGACGACGCCGTCGGCGACATCCGCTCCCAACGAAGCGAGCAGCGGCGCCCAGGCACCGGCCGACGGCGGCGTGTCGAGGGGCACGTCGACGGTCTCCCCCTCCAGGTTGGCGACCAACCACAGCACCTCGTCTCCGCCCGGCGCGCGCCGCAGCGCGTCGACCAGGGTGGCGCCGCCGCGGCGCTCGATGCGGCAGTGCTCGCCGGTCGCGAGCGCCTCGCGCAGCCACGGCCGCGCGCGCCGCAGCGCCCGCAGCCGAGCGCCGAACTCGGCCTGCGCCGCGTCGATGCGGTCGGCGTGGCGCCCGACGTTGCACCACGCGGCGGCGTCGGCCATGAACGCGTGGGCCAGGCGCTTCAGGCCCTCGACGCCGGGCGGCCGCCCCAGGCCCGCCGGCAGCAGCGGGGCGACGCGCTCGGCCGCGGTCGCGGCGTCCGAGCCGGCGCGCACCTCGGCCTCGAGCGCCCGGAAGGCGCGCCGCAGCGGCGCCAGCTCGGTGAAGCCGAGCGCCTTCAGCTTCCCGAAGGCGTTGGGATCGGCGAAACCGGCCTCGTCGACCTGCCATTCCAGGAAACCGGCCTCCTCGGCCGCCACCTTGACCGCGTAGCGGTCGTCGGTGTCGCGCACGAACCCCCAGGGTACGCGCGCCACGGCGTTGAGGAAGTCCATCGGCACGCCGGGGAAGGCGACGTAGGTGAGGAGCTGGCCGGCCGGGTGGTCGTAGGCGCGGCGCAGCACCTCGGGCAGCGTGGCGCCGAGCCGACGGTTGATGGGACCGTCCGGATCCAGTTGCGTTCCGCGCCGCACGGTGTCGTGGTTGGCGCAGCCGCTGATCCAGCGGTCGCCGACCGCCAGGATCTGCTCGACGCGCCACCAGCGGTCCCACCAGAAGCCCTCCAGGGCGGGCGTGTTGTGCGCGAACGTCAGCGGGCCCCACTGGAAGACGTGCGGCTGCCGCTCGGTGACCTCGCGGTAGCGGCTGGCGGTCGGCCAGTCCTCGCGCGGCCAGGGGCGGCCGTCCTCGAAGATGCACCAGGGCCGGTACCGCGCGCCCGCCACCTCCTGCACCAGCTCGCCCATCTCCACGAGGTAGTCGTCGTCGTGCGCCAGCTCGCCCGTGGCCGGGTCGTAGGTCTTCAGGTCCTGCGCGCCGTCGATCCGAATGCCGTCGGCGCCGAGGTTCACCCGCCGCCGCTGCATCTCGAGCATGAGCGCGCGCACCCCCGGGTGCTGCTGGTTCACGTCCTGCCCGTACATGTTGGGGCCGCGGAAGAACACCGGGTCGAGGATGGCGAGCGACTGGTCGTCGGCGTGGCCGTACACCAGGTCGAGGATCAACATCATGGGCCGACCCGGGAAGCCGTGGAGCGCCTCCGCGAGTTCGATCGCCTCGCCGGGCCGGCCGCCCTCGAGCAGCGCGGGGTTCGTCGCCGCCATGCCGGCGAAGGCGACGTCGTAGCCCCAGTCGATGACGTCGGGCCGACGCAGCCGGATCTCGACCCCCGTGGGGTCGTCGACGTCCGCCGCCGGATCGACGGGCGCCGGCGACCACGGCCACGGACCCCGCTCGCGCTCGATCGTCGGCTCGATCGGCAGCGGCTGGATGGCGTCGTACTCGCTCAGACAGCGCTCGAACGGGGTCAGCGGCTCGCACGCCGCGACCTTCGCGGCCAGCCGTCGCAGCGCGCGCGTCAGGCTGGCGAGCGTGCCGCCACGGGTGGCGGTCGCTACGTGCAGCTGCAGGACGTTCACCGGCGGCCCGAAGCGCCTCGGCCCGTCGCCGTCGTCGCCCGCCGCGTGGCGGTGGAAGAAGCTCGCGTCCGCCCGGCCCTCGTGGAAGGCATCGAGGTCGACGACCTCCGAGGGCGCGAAGGCGCCGAACGGCATGGATGCGGCGAGCGGATCCGGCAGCTGCCGCCAGGCACCGTGCTCGTCCGCCACCGCCAGGGCGTAGAGCACCCCGAGGCCCTCGCGGGTGCCGACCGGCAGCCCGCGCACGGCGGCCCACAGATACGCGCCGTCGCGCACGAGGGGTAGGCGCTGGCGCACGAAACGGGCGGCCTCGGGCGGGCGCGCGGCGTCGAGACCGGACGGTGGCAGGAACAGCTCCAGGCGGACGCGGCCGCCGGGCACCCGGCGGGCCACGAGATCCGGCGCCCAGAAGCCGAACTCGACGACCGTTCCGGCGTCGCCACGGCGGACGTGCGCGCCGAGCCGCGCTGCGCGGCGCCGCGCGCGGGCGAAGTCGTCGGCGCCCGTGTCGCCGGCCTCGCGCGACCAGGCGACCAGCGCGGCGGTGGCGTCGGCATCGAAGCGGGCGGGGGCGTCGGGCATGCGGCTCCTCCTGCGGCGCGGTGGCGCCTCCCCGAGCCTAGCCGACACCCGCGGTATCCTCCCCCATGCCCCTCCCCTACCTCGACCGGGTGGTCGTCGGCTGCTGGCAGCTGGCCGAGGGCCACGGCGCGAACGTCGAAGACGGTCGGACGGTGCTCGACGCCTACGCTTCCGCGGGCTTCCGCGTCTTCGACGCCGCCGACATCTACACGGGCGTCGAGGCCCTGCTGGGCGACTTCGTCGCGGCCCACGGCCTCGCGGGCGAGGTCCGCGTGCACACCAAGTTCGTGCCCGACCTCGCCGCACTGCCGACGCTGACCGCCGACGACGTCGCCCGGGCGGTGGATCGCTCGCTGGCGCGCCTGCGCGTCGACGCGCTCGACCTCGTGCAGTTCCACTGGTGGGACCTCGCCGTGCCGGGGTACCTGGCGGCGCTCGACGCACTCGCCGAGCAGCGCCGCCAGGGCAGGGTGCGGGCGATCGGGCTCACCAACTTCGACCGCGCCCGCCTTGCGGAGATCCTCGACCATGGCGTCCCGATCGCCTCGCTGCAGGCGCAGGCGTCGCTGCTCGACCGCCGCACGCGCGGGGCCTTCGCCGAGCTGGCGGCGGCGCGCGGTGTCGACCTGTTGTCCTACGGCAGCGTCGCCGGTGGCCTGTTGTCCGACGCCTGGCTGGACCGGCCCGCCCCCGCCGGCACGCCCGAGAACCGCTCGCTGGTCAAGTACCTGCTGGTCGCCGAGGAGCTCGGCGGCTGGGACGCGCTGCAGGCGCTGCTGCGCGAGCTGCGGGCCGTCGCCGACGCGCGCGGCAGCGACGTCGCCACCGTGGCCAGCGCCTGGTGCCTGCGGCAGCCCGGGGTGCGCGCCTGCATCGTCGGCGTGCGTTCGCGCCGGCACCTGGAGCGCCACGTCGAGCTGCGCGACGAACCGCCGCTCACCGACGCCGAGGTGGCCCGCCTCGAGCGCGCCCGCGCCGCCTTTGCCGAGGTCCCGGGCGAGGTCTACGCGCTGGAGCGCGACCGCGAGGGGCGCCACGGCCGCGTGATGAAGTACGGCCTCAACGAGGCGCGACCGTGACGGACGACGACCGCGCCTTCCGCCTCTACGACCTGCGCGTCGAGATCGTCGAGGTGGCCGCCGGGCTCGAGGACGTCTGCAACCACCACCTCGGCGACCACTTCACGGTCTCCGGCGAGAACCTGTCGATCCCGGCCGGCCGGACCTTCAGCATGTACGCCCTGGCGGCGGTCCTGCCGCTGCTGCCGGCCAAGCAGCGGGTGACCGAAGCCGACGACTGGATGAGCAGCGACGACCTGGTGATGTGCCCCGACCCGCAGTGCCGGGCGGTCATGCGCATCACCCGCACGGGGGTGCGCACCTTCCGGCGCGCCGACGTGACGGCGACGCCGCCGCCCGAGACGAACCGCTAGCCGCCCGGCGGCGTCAGCCCTGCTCGACCTCGATCGTCACCTTCAGGTTGCCGCGCCGCGTCTCGCCGTGAACGGCGGTCACGCGGAAGCGTCCGAGGCCGTCGGCCCACACCTCGTCACCCGCGGCGGCCTCGGCGCTCTTGCTCACCTGGCGGCCGTTGACGTGGACGCGGCCGGCGGCGATGCCCTTGGCGAACCAGCTTCGCGAGACCCCGAAGGCCTTGGCGCCCAGTGCGTCGACGCGCAGCGACGGCACGACCGCGGCGCGGGTGCGCTCGCGGGCCTGGGCGAGCACGTCGAGGGGCACCTCGACCCCCGGCTCGCCCGCGGGGCGCACCCGGCTGGCGGCGGCGAGCACCGCCGCGGTCACGATCGCCGACGCCCCGCGGTCGTCGACCAGCACGTCACCGATGGCGTCCGCGTCGACGCCGCCGGTGCGCAGGGCGGCCCGCACCGTCCCCTCGTCGCGTGCGCCCGCGAACCACAGCGCGGCCAGGCGCGGCCCCGCGACGGGCATCTCCGGCGGATGGGCGGTGACGACGCGCCGCTCGGCGCCGGGGCGCCCGCCGTCC
>CAZJUA010000040.1:0-5335 GCA_964549045.1 uncultured bacterium
GGACGGAGGTGAGACCCACATGCAGCGAGTCGTCGTGACCGGCATCGGTCCCGTGACCCCGATCGGGGTCGGCGCCGACGCCTTCCTCGAGGGCCAGCACCAGGCCCGCAACGGCATCCGCACGATCACGCGCTTCGACACCAGCGACCTGACCGTGCACATCGCCGGCGAGGTCGACGTCGACGTCGAGGCCTACATCGAGCGCAAGGAGGCCCGCCGCCTCGACCGCTTCGTGCAGTACGCCCTCATCGGCAGCGAGCTGGCCATCGCCGACGCGGGCCTCAGCGAGGACGACGTCCGCGGCGAGCACGCCGGCACCTGCGTCGGTAGCGGCGTGGGCGGCCTGTGGAGCTGGGAACAGCAGTCGCTGATCCGCGCCGAGCGCGGCGCGATGCGCATGAGCCCCTTCTTCATCCCCAGCGTCATCGCCAACATGGCCAGTGGCCACGTGGCGATGCGCTTCGGCCTGACCGGCCCCTCGAGCTCGGTCGTCACCGCCTGCGCCTCCGGCTCCGGCGCCATCATCGACGCCATGCGCGTCATCCAGCGCGGCGAGGCCGAGATCATGGTCACCGGCGGCGCCGAGGCCCCGATCACCCCGATGGGCATCGGCGGCTTCGCGATCATGAAGGCGCTGTCGACCCGCAACGACGACCCCGCCGGCGCCAGCCGCCCCTTCGCTGCCAGCCGCGACGGCTTCGTCGCCGGCGAGGGCGCCGGCATGCTCGTGCTCGAGTCGTACGAGCACGCCAAGGCCCGCGGCGCGCGCATCTACGCCGAGGTGCTCGGCGGCGCCACCAGCGCCGACGCGCACCACATCACCGCCCCCGCACCCGGCGGCGTGGGCGCGGTGCGTTGCATCCACTGGGCGCTGCGCGACGCCAAACTCGACCGCGAACGCGTCGGCTACGTCAACGCGCACGGTACCAGCACCCCCGCCAACGACCTCAACGAGACGCTGGCGTTCAAGGCGGTGTGGGGCTCGGCCGCGGCCGTGCCGCCGGTCTCTTCGACGAAGTCGATGACCGGCCACATGCTCGGCGCCGCCGGCGGGGTCGAGGGCATCGCGACCGTGCAGGCCCTGTATCACGGCGTGCTGCCACCCACGCGCAACCTCCACGACCCCGACCCCGAGCTCGACCTCGACTACATCCCGCACACCGCCCGCGAGCAGCAGGTCGAGATCGCGCTGTCGACCAACTTCGCCTTCGGCGGGCAGAACGCCACGGTGGTGTTCGGGCGGATCTGATGCGAGGGGCGCGGTGGGGAAGTGCTGGCCGCGCCAGAGCACGTACCTAAGCCACGGCGAGGCTCACAGGTCGCCAAGGTAGTCTGACCCGGGCGCCGCTCCCGACACCCACAGCTCGTCCCTAGCCCGCGTGGCTGCCACGTAGAGCAGGTGCCGCTCAGTCTCGTGGACCTCCTGCAGCTCGTTCATGTCGCTCGCGGTCGCCAGGCGTTCGGCCAGCGGCAGGACGTCTTCGTCGCAAGCCATGACGGCGACAGCACGGTACTCGAGGCCCTTCGCCCGGTGCATCGTGGCGACCGCGACCTGCCCCTCCGGCGGGTTCGCATCGCCGTCGAGCACGGCCGCCTCGAGCCCGGCCCTGGCGACGGCGGCGTGTGCCCGCTCGAGCAGGCCCTCGTGGCGCACGAACACACCCACCTCGTGCGGAAGGACACCGGCTTCGACGCGGCCTCGCAGCCACGCGCCGACGCTGCGCGCCTCGACGTCGGCGTCGGCGAAGCGCTCGACGCGCGGCTCGACGCCGTCGAACACGCTGATCGTCCCTCGGCGCTCCTGCGTCTCGCCGTCGACGTCGTCGCTGCGGGCGTCGAGCAACCGATCGGCGCGGGTGCGGATCTGGTGGCTGGTGCGGTAGTTGACCTTGAGCGTGCGGGCGCGTCCGCGCACGTCCACGCCTACCGAGAGCCACGAGAAGGGCTGCTGGAAGATCCGCTGGCCGAGGTCGCCCGCGAAGAAAAGGCCGTTGGGCCGGTCGCCGACGAGTTGCGCCAGGAAGCGCAGTTGCGCGGCGCTGGCGTCCTGGGCCTCGTCGAGGACCACGTGGCCGTACGGGGCAGTGCCGCCGCTAGCGTAGGCGCCCGCGAGACCCTGGTAGACGGTCGCCTCGGTGGTCAGGTCGAGGGCGTCAAGCTCGGTCCACACGCGTTCGAAGACAGCCCACGCGCGGGCCCGCGCCGACTCGGGCAGGCGGACCTTGCGCCCCAGCCGCGGGACGCTGCGGTACGCGTCCCAGGTACGCAGCTGCCTGGCATCGACCACCTGGTCCCACTCGGTCGCCAGGAACCCGGGCGCGAACGGGGCCTCGGCGGCGCTCGCGGCATCGGCGAGGACCGCCGCGAGGGCCGGCGGGTCGGCGACCTTGGCGTCGCGGCCGAAGCGCGCCCGGTGGAGGCGAGCGGCGAGGCCCGCGAGGGTGGCCACGTCGATGCGTTCGCGCAGCCGTGGGCGGTGCCGCGTGAGCACCCGCAGCTTGGTGTCGAGGTGGCGCGCAAGCGCATCGGAGAAGGTGGCCAGCAGGACGCGGGCGTGCTCGTCACGCTCGGCGAGGTGGACGGCGCGGTGGAGGGCGACGACCGTCTTGCCCGTGCCGGCGGAGCCGGACACGCGGGCGGGGCCGCCGAAGTCTCGCTCGACCAGGTCGCGCTGCGACGGGTGCAGGAACACCGCCCACTGCTCCCAAGGAGCGTCGAGTGCGGTCGCCAGCGCGTCGACGTCGTCGACCACGCGGAAGCGCCGCTGCGCAGCGGGATGGGCGAAGGGATCGGCCTCTGGGGGTGCGGGCGGCACGATCTCGGGTACCTCGCCCACGGCGAGGGTGAGCAGCGCGTCGGCGGCCTCGGCCGGGAGGTGCTCGGCGAGGTCGAAGAGCGTTGACTCGGTAGCCACCTGCGCGTCGGGCACCCACTCGAGCGGTACGCCGTAGGCGAGGAGGGCAGCCTCGTCGAGGTGGCCGAAGAGCGGACGCTCGGGCGCCGCGTCCCACGCCGCGGCCTCGGCCACGACGACGCGCTTGACGACGTTCTCGACCCGCTCGCGCACTTCGACCATCTGCATGGCACCGGTGGTCGGGTGCGCCTCGAGCTTGCGGCGCTCCGCCCAGCGGTAGGCGTCGTCGTGGTGGCCGACGTAGCACAGCAGCAGGCTCTCGAAGGTGCGGTGGACGATCACGCGCAGGTCGTCGTTCACGCGCACGGAGGCGAAGCGCGGGTCCTTGGCCTTGCCGAGCGCGTGGTAGCTCATGCCGGCGCGGGTGCGGTCCTGTTGCAGATCGAACGCCGTCGCCTTGGCGGACGCCTGCTCGTCGGGCGTCAGGCGCGCGAGGCTGGCGGAGAAGGAGTCGGCAATCAGGAAGGTCATGCGGGGTCCGGATTGGAGGTCGTTTGGCGCTGGAGGGCAGGGAAGGCGCGTCGAGGGTGGGCGTGTGCCGGCTGGCGTCCCTCTGTCGTGCTTCGAGGTGCGGCGTACTTAGCACCAGTTATGTCCACGTATAGCGCCGTGTCGGCATAAGCCGGCATAAGTCGCGATAAGCCTGGCGATGGAAGACGCCCATTGGGCAGAGGCGGACCATGACTGGCGTTACACACCAGGGCGGCCTCCAATCGCTCGGGCTGACGCCACGGCCGCTCCTTGGCGTTGGCGACCGCGGTCACGGTCGACTTGGCGTCGATGGCAGCGCCAACACCCGTGGTCCAAATGATCGCGTTCGCCATTGGCCGAAGCGTAACGCGCCGTGGCGGTGCCGTGCCGACATGACTCGGACCTCAACTCGCGGGGGTGAAGGTTTTTGGGACGGATATCCTGCCCGGCTTCCTCTCTTCGGGATCGTCCGAGTCTGGCCGGCTGGCAAGCACACCTACACACGGTTCGCGGCACGACTCGAAGAAGTCGGCGACGACCTCCTTGGAGCGGATCAAGAGCGCCGCCAAACGTGCATGGGTCATCCTCTTACCTTTGCGAAGCAATAGGACCCTGGCGCGTGACTCGACGATGGCCGCGACCTCGAGTGGCCGGAACCGAATCCGGACATCCGCAGTGAGAACGATTAAGCCCTCGTCGGCTACGGCTGGGAGCCACTCGGTGTCGGCTACGCCTTGTGCGAATCGGTCGCGATGGCGCGTGAGATCGATTCCTGCAGCACGCAAAGGCTCGACGAAGGCCGCCCCGTCAAGGTTCTCGTCGACAAAGAAGCGCACCGCTCAGGCAGCGGCGACCTGGAAACGGATGGCGTCGGCGATGAGCACCTGGGAGATGCCGTAGTCCAGCGCGATGTCGTCGATGTCCTCACCGGCGTCGTACCTCGATGCGACCGTGCTTGTTCGGATGCCCGTGTCCCGGATCGTCGGACTCCCGAACGACACGACGGGGCTGATTCTGATGGGACATGGTTCCGAGCTCTCGGCGAGGCGGGGGAAGATGTCCGTCGGAACACCATGATCATCGGCTCTCACCCTCACCAAGAGTTCGTCGAGGAACCCCGCGAGCGCCAACTGGCCCGAACGGGTCGCGGCGATCGGGGCCGCCTCGATGTGCTCGATGAAGATGTCGGGGCCATGGACCGCGAGCTCGTACAGGTACCAAGGGCGATCGAAGGCATCTTCGACGTACGCCTTGGCCTGCCGAATGGTCCGCAGGCTCAGGTTGAAGGTCTCACGAAGCTCGCGCACCACGAGCAGTTCGGTGAGGTCGAGAAAGGTGAGCGCCTGGCGCGGTGGCCCCGCGAGCACCTGCTCGAAGTGGATCCGTCGTTCCGCGTTCGTGACCGATCCACCTTTCGCCCAGTACCGGACGGTCGAGGCGGGCATGCGCACGTATCGCGCGGCCTCCGCGAACGTGTAGTTCGCCAGGCGCGCCCGGGACGCGAGTTGTGCCGCGGTTGCCTCGGCCATGGTGGCATCGTAAGCCACGAGTGCGCCATGTGGCGCCGACGCCACGACGCGACCGGGCGTCCGTTCTCGGCGCTCGGCGCGGGTCACGACGGCACCGACGTCACACCCGAAACACCTTCATCACCTCGTCCCCCAAGTGGTTGATCGCCTTCACCGCGATCCGGCCGGTGGTCGGCTTGGGGAACGGCCGCGAGACGGCGCTGCGCAGCGAATCCCAGGCCTCCTCGTCGATGTCGGCCTTGAGGGTCGTCTTGAGCGCCTTGTACGGGTCGTTGGCGCCGAGGAAGTAGGCGTGGCGGACGAAGAAGGACTCGCCGTCGTAGGCGGTGTCGACCATCCACAGGGCGATGCCGTCGACGTCGTCGGCGCGGACCTCGCCGGTGCTGGGGTCGAAGACGTCGACGCCCTTGATCTCGACCTC
>CAZJUA010000041.1:0-36555 GCA_964549045.1 uncultured bacterium
TGGCGGCCGGCATGTCCGACGCCCTCGCGCTCGGCGACAACACCAAGGCCGCGCTGGTCACCCGCGGCCTGGCGGAGCTGGTGCGCATCGGCACGCACCTCGGGGGTCAGCCGCGCACCTTCTACGGCCTCTCGGGGCTGGGCGACCTCATCGCCACCTGCGCCAGCCCGGGGTCGCGCAACCACCAGGCCGGCGAACGCCTGGCCCGCGGCGCCACGCTGGCGGAGCTCGAGGCACAGGGGCTGACGGCGGAGGGGCTGCACACCGTCGCCCACGTCGACGCCTACGCCCGCCGTCACGGCCTCGACCTGCCCCTGACGCGCGAGGTGCACGCCGTCGTGCACGGCACGAAGGCGCCGGCCGAGGCGCTCCGGACGCTGCTCGCCCGCCAGCCGACGGCCGAGTGAGCCGGGCACGGGCCTCCGTACGCCCTGGTGCTAGCATGGTCGCTGGCCGGCCCGCCGCCCCCGTGGCGGGAACGGTCACCCGCACCCGCCGTGCCGACGCGCACGCTTCGTGCGAACCCGCACGCGTCGTGCGGCGGAGGCCCGCATGCCCGCGATCGTCGCCCGCAACCTCACCAAACGCTACGGCCGCGCCGTGGCCGTCGACGGCGCCTCGTTCGAGATCGGCCGCGGCGAGCTCGTCGGCTTCCTCGGGCCCAACGGCGCCGGCAAGACCACCACCCTGCGGATGCTCGCCGGGCTGATCCGACCCACCTCGGGCGAGGGCCGCGTCCTCGACCAGCGGGTGCCCGGACCGGCGCTGCGCCGGGTGGGCACGATGATCGAGGAGCCGAGCTTCTACCCCTACATGACCGGCCGCGACAACCTGCGCTACGCCGCGAGGCTCCACGGCGGCGTGCCCGAGCGCCGCATCGACGAGGTGCTCGACTTCGTCAAGCTCGACCGCGCCTCGGACAAGCGCGTCAAGGCCTACTCCCAGGGCATGCGTCAGCGCCTCGGCCTCGCCCGCTCGCTGCTGTGGTCGCCCGACGTGCTGCTGCTGGACGAGCCCACCAACGGCCTCGACCCGGTCGGCATCGCCGAGATCCGCGAGAACCTGCGGGCGGGGGCCGCCGAGGGCGTCACCGTGCTCGTCAGCAGCCACATCCTGGCCGAGATCGAGAAGCTGGTCGACCGCATCCTGGCGATCGACCACGGCAAGCTCGTGTACGACGGCCCGCTCGACGCGCTGGTGCACCGGCTCGACACCGACGCCGTCACGGTCCACCTCCGAGCCAGCAACGGGCCCGCCCTGCTGACCGCGCTGCGGGACCTCGGTCACGAGGCCGTGGCCGAGGGCGAGCTGGGGGCGCGCGTGACGCTGCCGCCGCCGGAAGCCGACGCGATCGTGGGCCGCCTGGTGGGCGCCGGCATCAACGTCCTGGAGGCCCGCCGTCAGGTCGACGACCTCGAGGGCGCCTACCTGCGCCTGGTCCGCGGCGACGGGAGGCCATCGTGAGCGCGTTCTGGAACGTCGTCTCCGCCGAGCTCTTCAAGCTCGTCCGCAAGCGCCGCACGTACGTGCTGGCCGGCCTGTGGTGGCTGCTGCTGCCGGCCCTCGCGCTGATCGTCGGCCGGGTGCTGGTGAGCAACCTCGCCGCCTCGTTCGCCAACGAGGCGGGCGGCGTCGACCTGCTGGTGCAGACGGTCGCATCACCGTTCGGCATCGCACTCATCGGCGTCGTCGGCCCGGCCTACGTGTCGCCGCCCTTCTACGTCATCGTCGTCGCGGCCCTGGCCGCCGTCCTCATCGGCGAGGAGCGCAGCCACAAGATGTGGAAGACGGTCCTGGTGGCGCAACCATCGCGGCCCGCGGTGCTCGCCGGCAAGCTGGTGACCGCCATGCTGGTGGTCGGCGTCCTGCTCGGTGGGGCGCTACTGAGCGGCGTCGCCTTCGGGGCCGTCGGCACCCTCTTCCTTCCGACGACCTTCGCCGGCGACTGGGGCGGGCTGCTACAGACCTACCTGCTGCAGTGGGCGTTCACCGGGGCCATCGTGGCTTTCGCCTTCCTCATGGTCCACCTCGCCCGCAACGTCGCCGTCGGCATGATCCTGGTGTTCTTCCTGCCGGGGTTGTTGGAGACGCTCTACACCGTCTACGCGGCCGTGGTGGGCTTCCAGCCGATCAACCGCTTCAACGTGTTCCTCCAGGGCATCCGGCTGCGGCAGGTGCTGGAGGACCTACCCACCTACTTCTTCACGGCCAACGTGTACGCGCCGGCGCGCGCGCCGGTCCGCGAGCTCGCCGGCACGTTCACGGCCGAGGCCGCCGCGGACGGCCTCGACCTCTCCGGGCTCCTCGGCAGCAACATCACGCTCGAGCGCGCGGCGGTCGTCGCGGGCGCCTACGCGCTGCTCTTCCTGGCCCTGCTCGCCTGGCGCTTCCTGCGCGCCGACGTCGACTGAACCGCGTCCCCGCCGCGCCCCCTTCGCGGCCACCGCGGGGCTACACTTGGACGCCATGACGCCGCCGCCCCACGCCGAGCACCCGCTGACCCGCCACCTGCGCGAACGGGTGCTGGTGCTCGACGGCGCCATGGGCACGATGATCCAGCGGGCGGCGCTGGCCGAGGCCGACTTCCGCGGTGAGCGCTTCCGCGACCACCCGCGCGACCTGCGCGGCGCCAACGACCTCCTGGCGCTCACCCGCCCCGAGCTGATCCGCGGCATCCACGACGCCTACCTCGTGGCCGGCGCGGACCTCATCGAGACGAACACCTTCAACGCCACGCGCCTGGGGCTGGCCGACTACGGGCTCGAGGCGCAGGTGGCCGACATCAACCGCGCGGCCGCGCGCCTGGCCCGCGCCGCCGCCGACGCCGCCTCGACCCCCGAGCGGCCGCGTTGGGTGGCGGGCGCGATCGGGCCGACGAACAAGACGCTGTCGCTGTCTCCCCGCGTCGAGGATCCCGGCTTCCGCGAGGTGACCTGGGACGAGGTCGTCGACGGCTACCGCGAGCAGGCCGCCGCGCTCATCGAGGGCGGCGTCGACGTGCTGCTGCTCGAGACCGTCTTCGACACGCTGATGGTCAAGGCTGCCCTGTTCGCCTGCGAGGACGCCATGGCGGCGGCCGGCCGCCACCTGCCGCTGATCGTCTCCGGCACGATCACGGACGCCTCCGGGCGGACGCTGTCGGGCCAGACGCTCGAGGCCTTCTGGACCTCGATCGCCCACGCCGACCTGCTGGCCGTCGGCCTCAACTGCGCGCTCGGCCCCAAGGAGCTGCGTCCCTACGTCGAGGAGTTGGCGCGGCTCGCGCCGGTGTTCACCGTCGTCTACCCCAACGCCGGCCTGCCGAACGCCTTCGGCGGCTACGACGAGGGGCCCGCGGAGATGACGCCCGTGCTGCGCGAGTTCGTGGCCGAGGGCTGGGTCAACGTCCTCGGCGGCTGCTGCGGCACCACGCCCGAGCACGTCCGCGCGTTCGCCGACGCTGTGCGCGACCTGCCGCCGCGCCTGCCGCCCGCGCGCGACCCCACCCCCCGCCTCGCAGGCCTCGAGCCCCTCGTCATCCGGCCCGAGACCAACCTGGTCAACGTCGGCGAGCGCACCAACGTCACCGGCTCGCGCAAGTTCGCCCGGCTCGTGCGCGCGGGCGACCTCGGCGCCGCGCTCGAGATCGCGCGCGAGCAGGTGGCCGGCGGCGCCCAGGCGATCGACGTCAACTTCGACGAGGGCATGATCGACGGTCCCGCCACGATGGCCGCGTTCCTGCGCCTGCTGGCCGCCGAGCCCGACGTGGCCCGGGTGCCGGTCATGCTCGACTCGTCGTCGTGGCCGGTGCTCGAAGAGGGACTGCGGCACCTCCAGGGCAAGGGCATCGTCAACTCGATCTCGCTCAAGGAGGGCGAGGCCGAGTTCCTGCGCCAGGCGCGCATCGTCCGCCGCTACGGCGCGGCCGTCGTCGTCATGGCCTTCGACGAGGACGGCCAGGCCGACACCCTGGAGCGGCGCACCGCGGTCTGCGCGCGCGCCTACCGCCTGCTCGTCGACGAGGCGGGCTTCGCGCCCCAGGACCTCGTCTTCGATCCCAACGTGCTGACGGTCGGCACCGGCATCGCCGAACACGCTCGCTACGCCCTCGACTTCATCGAGGCCGTCCGCTGGATCAAGGCGAACCTCCCCGGGGCGCTCACCTCGGGCGGCATCTCGAACGTCTCCTTCGCCTTCCGCTCAAACCACGCCGTTCGCGAGGCCATGCATGCGTCCTTCCTGTATCACGCCGTTCGCGCGGGCCTCGACCTGGCGATCGTCAACCCCGAAACGCTCACCGTCTACGAGACGGTCCCGGCGGACCTGCTCGAGCGCGTCGAGGACGTCCTGTTCGACCGCCGCTCCGACGCCACCGAGCGCCTCATCGCCTTCGCCGAGGGCATGGACCCGGCGGTCGCCACGGCCCGGGCCCGCGACGTCGCGTGGCGCGACTGGCCGGTCGAGCGGCGCCTGCGCCACGCGCTGGTGCAGGGGATCGACGAGCACGTGCAGGCCGACGCGCTGGCCGCGCTCGCCGAGCTCGGCCGCCCGCTGCCGGTGATCGAGGGACCGCTGATGGACGGCATGAACGAGGTCGGCGACCTCTTCGGCAGCGGCAAGATGTTCCTGCCGCAGGTGGTGAAGAGCGCGCGGGTGATGAAGAAGGCCGTCGCCGTCCTCACCCCCTACCTCGAGGCGGAGGAGGCGGCCGGCACCGGCCGCGCCGCCGGCAAGGTCTTGCTCGCCACCGTCAAGGGCGACGTGCACGACATCGGCAAGAACATCGTCGGCGTGGTGCTCGGCTGCAACGGCTTCGAGGTCATCGACCTCGGGGTGATGGTGAGCGCCGAGCGCATCCTCGACACCGCCGCCGAGCGCGGCGTCGACGCCATCGGCCTGTCGGGCCTCATCACGCCCTCGCTCGACGAGATGGTCCACGTCGCGCGCGAGATGACGCGCCGCGAGCTCGAGCTGCCCCTGCTCATCGGCGGCGCCACCACCTCGCGGGCGCACACGGCGGTCAAGATCGCCCCCGCCTACGCCGGCCTCACGGTGCACGTGCTCGACGCCTCGCGGGCCGTCGGGGTGCTGAACCGGGCGGTCTCGCCCGACCTCCGCCCCGGCCTCGCCAGCGAGGTCGCCGAGCAGTACGCCACCCTGCGCGCCCAGCACGCCGAGCGCGACGCCGGCCGGCAGCTGCTGCCGCTCGTGGAGGCGCGCGCCCGGGCGCCACGCTGGGACGGCTGGGGCCACGTCGCCCGGCCGCGGTCGCCGGGCGTCCACGTCCTCAGGGACTACCCGCTCGACGAGCTCGCCGAGCACATCGACTGGGGCCCGTTCTTCCAGACCTGGGAGATCGCCGGCCGCTACCCCGACGTGCTCGACGACCCCGTCGTCGGCGGCGCCGCGCGCGACCTGATGACCGACGCACGGGCGATCCTGGAGCGGATCCTGGTGGAGGGCTGGCTCGAGGCCCGCGCGGCCTACGGCCTCTTCCCCGCCGCCGCCCGCGGCGACGACCTGCTCCTGTACACGGACGACACCCGCACGGCGGTCCGGGCCATCGTGCCCACCCTGCGTCAGCAGACGGCCAAGCGCCCCGGCCAGCCCAACCTCGCGCTCGCCGACTTCGTGGCCCCCGAGGGGTCGGGGATCGCGGACTGGGCGGGCGCCTTCGTCGTGTCGATCCACGGCGCGGAGGAGCGCGCCCGCGCCTTCGAGGCCGACCACGACGACTACCACGCGATCATGGTCAAGGCGCTCGCCGACCGCCTGGCCGAGGCCTTCGCCGAACGCCTGCACCAGCGCGTGCGAACGGAGTTCTGGGGCTACGCGCCCGACGAGCGCCTCGACCACGCCGAGCTCATCGCCGAGCGCTACCGCGGCATCCGCCCGGCGCCCGGCTACCCCGCCTGCCCCGACCACCGGAGCAAGACCACGGTCTTCGAGCTGCTCGACGCCGAGCGGACGCTGGGCGTGGCGCTGACCTCGTCGCTCGCGATCACCCCCACGGCGGCCGTGGCCGGCTTCTACTTCGCCCACCCCGAGGCCCGCTACTTCGGCGTCGGCAAGCTGGGCCGCGACCAAGTCACCGACCTGGCCGAGCGGACGGGCACGGACGTCGGCGAGGTCGAGCGCTGGCTGGGACCGGTGCTCGGCTACCGGGCCTAGGCGCGCGTCAACGCAGCACCACGACCTCGGCGCCGGCCGCGGCGTCCCGCCAGGCCCGGTCGGTCGTCAGGACGGGCAGCCCGAGGCGGCGGCCGAGCGCCAGGCACGCGCGATCGCCCAGCGGCAGGCCGCGGCAGCCCGCGGACGCGCGCAGCCAGCCGGCATCGAACGCCAGCCCCTCGTCGAACGGCACGATCTGGATCTGCAGCCCGATGAGCGAGGCGCGCGCCTCGGTCTCCGCGTAGCCCGCGTCGTGGAGCTTGCCGACCACCTCGGCGAGGTTGACCGAGACCATGCCCGCGCCTTCCAGCAGTGCCCGCTCGACGGCCTCGCTGCCGGGCTCGGCGTGCAGCAGCGCGAGCAACGCGGACGCGTCGAGGACGAACCGCACGTCACTCGTTCGCCGCCGCGGCGCGGCGCTCGGCGACCAACTCGTCGGCCAGGGAACGCTCGGCCGACACCCGCTGGGCCATGAGCCGCTGGGCACGGCGAACGGCCGCGCCGATGGTCGTCACGCGCAGCTCGTCGTCCACCAGCGCGAGGCTCAGGTCGTCCCCCTCACGCACGCCCAGGGCACGGCGTGCGGCGGCGGGGATGACGAGGCGACCATTGGACCCCAGCTTGACCACGAACTCGTTCATGGCCCCAGACTAGCACTCGGTTGCCATGATCGCCATTCCTTACCATGAATGCCACGATCGCGGCACGTCGGCCGGCGAGCACGGTCCGCCCTACAGGTCGTCGATCGGCGCCTCGTGGTGCAGCCAATTCAGCTCGCTGTCGAGCATGAACTGCGTGGGCCAGTCGAGGTCCCGCGCGCCGTCGCCCACGAACGCGAGCACGGCGTCCTGGAGGCGCTGGGCGGCGGCCAGCGACGGGCGCCCGAGCAGGTCGTGCAGACGGGCGTCGAAGGCCTCGGGCTGCAGCGGCGCGCGCACGGTCTCCCTCACCAGCCACTTGTGGTACGGGTACAGCCTCTCGTTGCGGTTGAGGACCACGCGGCACGCGAACAGCGCCAGCTTCTGCGTGGCCACGGCCGTGAGGTAGGCGTCGCGGTGGGCCTCGGCCTGACCCATGTACCATGTCCACGCCAGGACCTGGCACAGGAACCGGCGCTCGCGGTCCGCCTTCGCCTCGACCGGGAAGCGCGCGACGCGCGCCAGGAGCGCGCCGAGTCCGGGTTCTCGGGAGGAGAGGACCGTGGCGCCCTCGAACGCGTACCTCGCCGGGTCGCTGCCGCGTTCCGCGACGCGCTGCAGCAGCGACGTCGTGGTGACCTTTGCGTCGACGTAGCCGCCGGCGTGGTCACAGAGATCGGGCTCGACGAAGGCGAGCGTCCGTTCGCCCTGCCGCCGCAGGAACTCCGCCTCCGTCGCCACGAGGATGACGTCCACGTCCGACGCCGGCGTCGCGAAGCCGTGGGCGAGCGACCCCACCAGCAGTAGCGCGACGAACGCGTCGTCGCCGCCGTACTTGGCCACGAAGCGCTCGATGGCCTGCGCATGGTGCGGGGCCGATCCCTGCACAGCCTACCTCAACCACTCGCCGAGCCACGCACCGATACCCACTCGAATCGGCATGAAGTACACGTGGTCGTCGTGGCGGGCCGCGAAGTCGAGGGCCTCGCCGGCGAAGCGCTGGTGCCACGCCAGCGTCGGCTCGAAGCCGCCGGGGAACACCGCGCGGTTGCGCGTCAGCCAGTAGCGCTGCGAGCGCTCGGAGGTGACGCTGGTGACGCCCCAGTAGATCGGCACGCCGGGGAAGAGCTCGCGCCACACGCCCATCAGGCGCACGTCGAAGAATGGCTGGGTGAAGAAGGCCTCGACGCCGGCGTCGAGCTTGCGCTGCACGTAGTCGCGCTCCGAGGCGAAGCCGGCGCGGTAGGGGTCGAGCGCGGCGTACACCCGCCAGCCCGGGCGATGGCGCTTGATCATGCGGATGACGTCGATGACGTTCGCACCGGTGACCGGGTGGCGCATGTCGGTGGGCGGGTCGCCGGTGATCACGAGCAGCTCGTCGATACCGGCCGCGTCCAGGGCCTCCAGCGGCGCCCACGGTCGCCGCAGGTCGACGTCCATCGCGCGCACGTGGGGGATCGCCGTCCACGGTCCGGCGCTGCGCACTTCGCACGCCGCCTGCCAGCCACGCAGGTCGAAGCGCGTGAGGTCGGGCAGGTTGACGGCGTCGACGCGCTTCAGCCCGGCGACCTCGGCGAGCTGGGCCGCGACGGCGGGCAGGTCGCGGGGCACGAGTTCGACGACGACGCGCATGCGGCGCAGCCTACCCGGTTCTCACGACGACGCGGAGGTGTAGTTCGCCAGGGCGTAGCGCCACAGCGCCTGCGACGCCGCAAGCAGCGCAATGGCCACCCCGACCGCCGCCAGCGCCCAGCCCCAGGTGAGGGTGCCGGCAGCGGCCTCCGCCGGCACGGTGGTGAGGAACGCGACGGGCACGACGAAGGTCAGCAGCGCGCGGACCCACCCCGGGTAGGCGCTGACGGGGAAGCGCCCGGCCGCGAAGAAGGCCGTGAACAGCTCGCTGACGTTGTCGACCTTGACGAACCAGAAGGCGGTCGTCGTCAGCGCGAACCACACGGCGTACAGCGTGCCGATGGCGGCGACGAGCATGAGCGCCAGGAGGCCCAGGTGCCCCGCCGTGAGCGTCCCCTGGCGCGCCATGCCGACGAGGATGACCGCCAGCGCCAGGCCCAGCTGCGGCACCCACCAGACGCTGGCGTAGCGCGTCGAGACGATGAAGCGGGCCGCGATCGGCTTCAGCAGCAGGTAGTCGAGCTCGCCCTTGCGCACGTACTGCGGCACGCGGTTGAGGTTCGGCACCAGGAACACGACCGTCACCCCCTCGATGAGGAGGTAGACGCCGAGCAGCGTCAGCGCCTGGTCGAAGGTCCAGCCGCCGATCGCGTCGGCCTGCGTGAACACCACCCACAGCACCAAGGCGCTCGAGCCGAGGAAGAGCAGCGTGTTGAAGGCGTTCATCCACCAGTTGAGGCGGTACTCGAGGTCCTGGATGAGCGAGTGGGTGAAGAAGATGCGCCAGATGCGCAGGTAGCGCCTCACCGACCGCCGCCCGCCTGGCCAGCGGCGGCCGTCACGCCCCCACCGCCCCGTAACGCCGGATGCCGTGGCGCCACGCCAGGCGCGAGGCGACCACGAACGCGAGGCCCCAGGCGCCCTGGACCACGAACGCCTGCACGAGCTCGGGACCCGCCAGGCGCCCGAGCAGCGCCTGCACCGGCACGTCGACGAGGTACGGGAACGGCGTGTAGGGCAGCACGGCGCGCACGGATTCCGGGAACAGGTCGAGGGGCGCCAGCGCGCCGCTGAGCACCATGGACACGGAGAACCACACCCGCTCGAGCCCCACCGTCTGGTCGGTCCAAAAGGTGAGCAGGCCGGTGGCGTACTGCTGGAAGAACTTGATGACCCAGGCGCCGAGGACGAGCAACGCGAAGCCGCCGAGCGATTCCGGCGTGAGCGGCAGCCGGGCGCCCGCCCACCACAGGCCGGCGACCACCGGCACCAGCACCAACGGCAACCGGACCGCCTTCTCGGCGAGGTTGTCGGCGACGTGGCCCCACAGTGGGTCGATCGGCCGCAGCAGCTTGGGCGAAAGCTCGCCCAGACGGATCTCGCGGTCGAGCTCCCAGATCACCCACACGACGGTCAGCTGGCGCACGAGGAAGACGACCAGGAAGTAGGCCGCGAAGTCGGCCGCGCCGTAGCCACCGACCGGGCCGTCCGCCGCCAGGCCGATCCACATCGCCATCATCACCAGCGGCAGCGAGCCGGAGATCATCCAGATGACGATCTCGGCGCGGTACTCGGTCATGCTCGCGAAGGCGTGCACGAACAGCGCGCGGGCCTTGCGCCAATTCGCCGCGAGCGCGGTCAACGCGGGTCCTCGGCAACTGCCCGCGCCGCCGGCGGCGCCTCCGCAACCCGCGCCGCTTCCGCAGCCCGCGCGGCGCGCCCCTGCGCGAACAGGTCGGCGACGATGTCCTCCACGGGCACGTCCTCGATCGCCACGTCGACCACCGGCAGGCGCGCCAGCGCCGCGGCGGCGACGCGCGCGACGTCGGCGCGCGGGACGCCCAGCTCGACCTCGAGCCCCTGCGCCGCGTGCACCCGGCCCAGCGCCGCGAGGTCGGCCCGGTCGACGCGCTCGGAGAGGACCAGCCGCAGGCGCTTCTCCGGCGCGCGCGCCTCGACGAGCGCCGAGAGGTCGCCGTCGAACACCAGGCGCCCGTGGTCGATCACGAGGATGCGGCGCGCCAGCGCCGTGACGTCGGCCATGTAATGCGAGGTCAGCACCACGGTGGCGCCGTGGCGTGCGTTGTAGTCGGCGATGAAGCGGCGCACCTGCTGCTGCATGGTCACGTCCAGCCCGATCGTCGGCTCGTCGAGGAAGAGGACGTCGGGCCGGTGCAGCAGGGCGGCGGCCAGCTCGCACTTCATGCGCTCGCCCAGGCTGAGCTTGCGCACCTGCTTGTGCAACAGGCCCTCGAGCGACAGCATCTCGGTCAGTTCCCCGAGCCGCTCGCGGTAGACGGCGTCCGAGATCTCGTACACCGCCTGGTTCACCAGGAACGAGTCGACCGCGGCGAGGTCCCACGAGAGCTGCTGCTTCTGGCCCATCACCAGCGTGATGCGGCGCAAGAACGCGCCCTCGCGCCGGCGCGGCTCGTAGCCGGCGACGCGCACGGTGCCGCCGCTGGGGTGCAGCAGGCCGGAGAGCACCTTGAGGGTCGTGGTCTTCCCCGCCCCGTTGGGGCCCAGGAAGCCGACGACCTCGCCGGACGCCACGCCGAAGGTGACGTCGTCCACGGCGAGGACGTCGCGGTAGCGGCGATCGACGAAGGCGCGGATGGAGCCGCGCAGGCCCGCCTCCTTCTCGTGCACGCGGTAGACCTTGCGCAGTCCTTCGACCCGGATCACGCCGCCGAGGCTAGCACGGGGTGCGCGCCGGCCGGCCGACGGATCGGCGGCCACGCGCGTCAGGGACGCTCGGCGTCGGGTCCCGTGCGCTCGTCGACCGCGTCCCGGGCCGCCGCCTCCTCGGCGTCGTCCTCGGCGCCGCCGTCGGCCGCGTCCGCCTCCGCGAGCGTGGGCGCGGCGTCCGCCTGCCGCACCGTCCACAGCAGCAGAGCGCCGATCAGCGCGAGGAAGCCGGCGGTACCCAGCGGGCTGCCACTGAAGAAACCCCAGCCGAACGCGCGGTCGAGCACGCTGCCGGCGGCGACGACCCCGCCGATGGTGACGAAGGCGCGGCCGAGGCCGAGGTAGGCGCGACGCGAGGCGTCGGTCATGCTGGCCAGGCTAACCCGGCGGCCGCGTTCCGCTGCCGGCGTCGCGTCGTGGCCGCCGGAGCGCGCCGCCGGGGCGGCGCCCGGCATGCGGGTGCGCGACGCCTTCAGGCGCCCCCGGCCAACGGGCCGAACTTGCGGTCGAGGTACGCCAAGTACGGTTCGACGTCGAGCGGGTCGCCGGTCGCGCCGCGCACGAGCCGATCCACCGGCTTGCGCCGCCCGTGCCGGTAGACGTTCTCGGTGAGCCACGTCCGCAGCGGCGCGAAGTCGCCGGCCGCGATCTGGGCGTCGACGTCACCGAGCTCCCGCGCGGCCGCGGCGAAGAACTGCGCGCTGAGGACGTTGCCCAGGGTGTAGCCCTGGAAGCTGCCGCCGATGGCGCCGGCGAACCAATGAACGTCCTGGAGCCAGCCGTCGGCGCCGCCCGTCGGCGCCACCCCGAGGTCGCTGGCGTAACGCTCCGCCCACGCCTCGGGCAGGTCCCGCACGGCGAGGCGGCCCTCCAGTAGCTCGAGTTCGAGGTCGAAGCGCACGATGACGTGAAGGTTGTACGTCACCTCGTCGGCATCCGTGCGGATCAGGGAGCGCTGGACGCGGTTGACGGCGCGGAAGGCGCCCTCGGCGTCCACACCGGCCAGCGGCGGGAAGCGGCGCTGCAGCCTGGGGAGCGCGAAGCTCCAGAAGGCGCGGCTGCGGGCGACCTGGTTCTCCCACAGCCGCGCCTGGCTCTCGTGCACGCCCGCCGACGCGCCCTCGGCCATGGGCGTCCCCTCGAGACCGGGATCGACGCCCTGCTCGTACATCGCGTGACCAGCCTCGTGGAGCGTGGAGAACAGCACCTCGGTGAGGTCGTCGGGCCGTGCCCGGGTGGTGATGCGCACGTCGCCGTGCGCGAAGCGGATGGCGAACGGATGCGCGGTCAGGTCCTGGCGGCCGCGCCGGACGTCGTAGCCGAACGCCTGCGCCAGCTCCAGGGCGGCCGCGAGCTGCTCGCCCACGTCGAACGGGCCGGCCGGCAGGGGCGGCGCCGGCGGGGCGGCGGACCACGCCGCGACCCTGGGTACCAGCGCGTCGCGCAGGCGTCCGAACAGCGGCCGGAGCGACGCGACCGTCGCGCCCTCGTCCGCATCGTCGATCAGGGCATCCGCGGGGTGCGCGACCTCAGGGAAGAAGCCGGCGTACTCCAGCGAGAGGTCGAGCGTGCGCTCCAGCATGCCGGTCACGCGACCCGTCGACCCGCCGCGGCGGGCGTCGAGCCAGGCGTCGTAGCTCGCGGCCGCGTGGGCCGCCGCGCGCGACACGTAGTCGTTGGGGACGCGCACCGCGCGCTCGAGGTCGTGGCGCACGACGCGCACGAGGTCGGCGGTCGCGCCGTCCGGCGCGTCGCGCTCCACGGCCGCGAGGTCCCGCTCGAGTCCGGGGTCGAGCCACCGCTCGTGCCGCAGCCGACCCAGCGTCGCCAGCTGGCGCCCACGCGCCTCGGCGCCGCCGGGCGGCATCTTGACGCTCTGGTCCCAGGTGAGCAGCGAAATGGCGCCCCCCAGGTCTTCGATCTCCTGGAGGCGCGAACGAAGTGGCGCGCTGGCGTCTGAGGTCATGCCGCAGGTTACGGGACGCGACGCACGCCGGAGGGTGACGAATCCCCGCCGATCGCTTCGCCACCGAGGGACACGGGCGCCGCCCGCCGACCGGCTTCAGGCCGGCAGGATGTAGCGCACCATCATGACGAAGTGGCTCGCGCTGCCGGCGAGCACGAACAGGTGCCAGATCTCGTGGTAGCCGAACACCTTCGGCCACGGATCGGGCCACTTGCGCGCGTAGATCAGCGCCCCGAGGGAGTAGAAGAGGCCGCCGATGAGCAACCAGGTGAGCGCGCTCCACGGGAGCGCCTGCACCATCGGCACGATGCCGACCATCGCCATCCACCCCATCGCGATGTACATCGCGACCGACAGCCAGCGGGGCGCGTCGAGCCAGAACAGCTTGAACACCACGCCGAGGGCCGCGAACCCCCACGCCGTGCCGAAGAGCGCCCAGCCCCAGGCGGGACTCTCGCTGCGCAACGCCACCAAGGTGATCGGCGTGTAGGTGCCGGCGATGAGCAGGAAGATCGCCGCGTGGTCGAGGATCCGCAGGCGGCGGATCACCTTCTTGGGCGCGATGACACCGTGCATCACGCTGCTGGCGAGGTACAGCGCGACCAGCGACGCCCCGTAGATCGAGAAGGCGACCGTGCGCCAGGGCTCGCCCTCCGAGAGCACGAGCAGCACGACCAGGCCGACGACGCCCAGCAGCGCGCCCAACCCGTGCGTGAGCGTGTTGACCGGTTCGCGCAGCCAGCGGCTCAGCGGCTGACGGGGTGTCTCGGAGGCCAGTTCCATACCCCTAGCCTACGGGAGCGAGGTGGGCGGCGGATGGGAAGGGGCACGCCAGGCCCCTGGCGGGGCCGCTCAACCCCCGTGGGGCTCCGGTCCCAGGGCGACCTCCGCATCGGCGTACGACACCCAGTCCGACCACGAGCCCGGGTAGAGGCGCGCGCCGGCGATGCCGCAGGCCTCGAGGGCCATCAGGTCGTGGGCGGCGGAGACGCCCGAGCCGCAGTAGACGACGACGGTGCCGGCGTCCGCCAGCGCGGCATAGCGCGCCCTCAGCGCCTCCGGCGCGCGGAAGCGTCCACCCTCGAGGTTGTCGGCGTAGGGCAAGTTGATCGCACCGGGGATGTGACCGCCCCGTGCGTCGATCGGCTCGACCTCGCCGCGGTAGCGCTCGGGCGCGCGTGCATCGACCACGACCACGCCGGGATCGCCCGCGTGCGCGAGCAACCAGGCGCGGTCCACCGTCATGCCGTCGCGCACGCGCGGCACGAGCGTGGTCGGTGCGACCGCCGGGACCTCGGTCACCAGCGCCCCGCCCGCGGCCGACCAGGCATCCACGCCGCCGTCGAGCACCTGCGCCCGCTCGTGACCGAGCCAACGGAGCATCCACCACACGCGACCGGCGACCATCCCGCCGGCGTCGTCGTAGGCGACCACGTGGGTGGCGGCGTCGATGCCGGCGGCCCCGAAGACCGCCGCCGCCCGTTCGGGATCGGGCAGCGGGTGGCGCCCACCGTGCGCGCCGAGGGGGGCCGAGAGGTCGGTCTCGAGATCGAGGAAGATGGCGCCGGGCAGGTGGCCGGCCCGGTAGGCACGGCGGCCGGCCGCGTGGTCGGCGAGGCTGGAGCGGACGTCGACGACGCGCAGGTCGGGCGCGCCGAGCCGGACCTGCAGCGCCTCGGGCGAGATCCAGGGGGTCATGCCGCAGTCTACCGACGGGGGTAGCATGGCGCGCGATGGCCCGCGTGATCGACAGCCCCACCAACCCGCTCGTCAAGCGGCTCGTGCGCCTGCGTGAGCGGCGCGCCCGCGATGCCGAGGGCGTGGCGCTGGTGGAGGGCGCCCGCGAGGTCGTACGGGCGCTCGACGGCGGCTGGCGACCTCGCCTGATCGCGACCTGCGCCGCGCTTGCCTCGCCCACGGCGATCGGCCATGCGGACCGGCTCGACGTCGCCGGCGTCGAGCGCCTCGAGCTGAGCCCCCCGGCCTTCGCGAAGGTCAGCCTGCGCCAGCACCCCGACGGGGTCATCGGGTTGTTCGAGCCGCCCGACCTCGACCTCGCCGGGTTGCCCTGGCCCGACCACGGCCTCTACCTCGTCGCCGATGGGCTGGAGAAGCCCGGGAACCTCGGGGCCCTCCTGCGCACGGCCGACGCCGCCGGCGTCGACGCGGTCTTCGTCACCGGCCGCGGCACCGACCTGCACAACCCGAACGTGGTGCGCGCCAGCATGGGCAGCCTGTTCTCGCGCCCCGTGCTGGCCGTCGAACCGGGGGAACTGCGCGCGACGCTGGGGCGCAACGGCGTGCGCCTGGTCGTGACCAGTCCGTGGGCCGAACGCGACCTGTGGGACGCCGACCTCCGTGGCCCGACCGCGATCGTGCTCGGCACCGAACACGCGGGCCTGGCGCCGGCGTGGCTGGCGGCCGCGGACGAGCGCGTACGGGTGCCGATGCGGGGCCTCGCGGACAGCCTCAACGTGGCGACGACCGGCGCGCTGCTGCTCTACGAGGCGCGACGCCAGCGGCGCGCGTGAGTGGCCCACGCATCGGCCCGGTCCCGCGCGCACGCTTCAGATCGTCTGCGGCTCGCCGGCCAAGACACTCTTCACGAGCGCCCGGAAGTCCTTCCCCTCGAGGGGCTTGAGGACCAGCGCGTCCACCGGGATCTCGCGGGCGCGCTCACGCGTCCGCTCGTCGCGCGAGGCCGTCAACAGGATGATCTTGGTGTCCTCGAGGCGGCTGACGCGCCGCATGCGATCCGCGACCTCGAGCCCCGTCAGGAAGGGCATCGCCACGTCGAGGATCGCGAGCTCGGGGGTGTGCTTCTGGAGGTGTTCGAGCGCCTCACGGCCGTCCTCGACGAGCGTCAACTCGTACCCCTCGATGGAGAGGAGCAGGTCGAGCAGCTTGCGGTGTCCCTCTTGGTCGTCGGCGACGAGCACCTGAATCGCGGCCATGTCGGGAGCATCGTACGCCACCGTCGATGAGCGCGTGTCCTGGACCCGTCACGGCGTACAGTGGCGCGGGCGCGGAGGCTCATGCCGGCGCCAACGTCGAGGAGGACCGTCATGCTCAAGGAGTTCCGCGCGTTCATCAACCGGGGCAACGTCGTCGACCTCGCCGTCGCCGTGGTCATCGGCGGCGCGTTCGGTCAGATCACCGCCTCGCTCGTCAACCAGGTCATCATGCCCCCACTCGGCCTGGTCATCGGCGGGGTCGACTTCGCCAACCTCGGCATCATCCTCAAGGACGCCGCCGCCTACCCGTCGGTCGCCGCGGCGGTCGAGGCGGGCGCCCCCGTCATCCAGATCGGCGCGTTCCTCAACACGGTGGTCAACTTCCTCGTCGTGGCCTTCACGATCTTCCTGGTCATCCGGGCGTACGGGCGGGCGCAGGCGCGCTTCGCCGAGACCGAGGCCGCCGAGGAACCCGCGGCGCCCGCGGCGCCGCCGGCCGACATCGCGCTCCTGACGGAGATCCGCGACCTGCTGCGCGAGCAGAACCCGAGGGCCTGAGCCTCGAGGCCGCGCCCCCTCGGGACGACCACGGCGCCCTTCGGCCGAGGTTAGGATGCCCTCGATGAACGAGGACACCGGGCCCGCCACACCCCCCGGAGCGGTGTCGGCCGGCGCCCGCGAGGTCGGCCGATCCTGGATCGACTACAGCCACGAGGCGCGCGTCATCCGCAACCCGGCGCTGCGCGGTCTGTTCATCGCGCTCGGCTGGCTGTGCGTGGCCTCGGGCGCCGTCGGCGTGGTCCTGCCCGGGTGGCCGACCACGATCTGGATCATCCTGGCGACCTACTTCTTCGCGCGTTCGAGCCCGCGCTTCTACAACTGGGTGATGAACCACCGCGTGTTCGGTCCCCTCATCCGCGACTGGCGCGAAGGAAAGGGCATGACGGCGCGCGCCAAGACGGTGGCCGTGACGACGATCATCCTGACGATCAGCGTCAGCGTCGCGGTGGTCCCGGTCGTGTGGGTCAAGGCGCTGCTGCTGGCGATCATGGTGATCCTGTGCGCCTACCTGCTGCGGCTGCCGACGAAGCCCGCCGAGGCGGCGGCCTGAGCCCGCGCGGCGGGCGCGACGACGTCAGTAGAGGATGACGAACTCGACGTTGGCCGGGCCCGCCCGGTCGATCGGCTCGCGTGCGACCACGCCGATGACCACGGCGCCCTGCAGGCGCATGAGCTGGTTGGCGAAGGCCTCGTCGCTCGACCCGACGAAGATCGGCGCCTGCAACTCGTCGAGCCCGGTGCGCCGCAGCGAGCGGATGATGTCGGCCCGGAACTGCGCGATCCAGCCCCGCACCTCGTCGAGCGTCGCCGGCAGCTCGGTCGTCCCCAGGTGCACGCGCCACGACATGAGCAACTGTCCCGCATCGAACAGCCGGGTGTTCTCCAGCGCCTCGATCATCACCTCGACGCGCGCCGGGTTGAACTGGTTGCGCGGCGAGATGAAGCGGACCAGGTCGGACCCCTCCGTCTCGCTGATGACCTCGACGAGGCCCGCGAACTGCTCGGCCGTCAACACGACTTCGCCGGCGCCGAGGCGTGCGGTGTGGGCGCTGGCTTCCCGCACGAACGCCGCCAGCTCCTCGCGCGCAGCCGCGACGTCGGCGGCGGCCAGCGCACCGGAGTAGATCACCTGGTCGCGGGCGAAGGTCACCTCGCCCGATGCGGCGCGGGCGAACTCCTGCTGCAGCTCCGCGAGCCGGCGAGCCTGCTCCTCGAGGCGATCGTTCAGGCCGACCACCTGGTCCTGCAGTGCTCGGACCTCCTCGTTGCCGGCGACGATCTCCGACTGCAGCGAGACGTTGAGCTCCTGCAGCGCCGAGTTGCGCGACAGGAGCTCCGTGTTGCTCTCCGCCAGCTGGTCGTTGCGCGCCTGCAGGCCGACGTTCTCCCGCTCCAGATCCTCCGCCTCGAGCGCCAAACGTTGCGCGAGTGCCTCGAGGCCGGCGGCCTCCTCGTCGAGCGCCGTCGCCTGGGCGACGAGTTGGTCGATGCGCCGGCCCAGCTCGTCGACCTGTGCCTGCGCGGCCTCCCGCTCGAGGACGGCCTGCTCGCGCTCGGCGACCGCCGCCTCGCGCGCGGCCTCCGCCTCCAGCCGGGCTTCCTCGGCGAGCGCCAGATCGGCCTCGGCGGTCTCCAGCTCGGCGACCGCGACGGCCTGCGCGGCCTCGGCCGCATCGGCGGCCTCGATCGCCTCGCGGGCCGCCGCCTCCGACGCCAGGCGCAACTCGTCCGCGGCGGCCAGGGCCGCGTCGGCCTCCGCCAACTGCACGTCGCGTTCGAGCAGCCGGGCATCCGCGGTCAGCAGCGCCTCCTCGACCTGGTCCACCTCTTGCTCGAGCGCGACGATGTCCTGGCGGGCCGCCGCCACCTCGGCGACCGCCACGTCGCGTTCGGCCCTCGCCTGTGCCAGGGCCGTCTCGACCTCGTCGAGGTCCTCGCGGGCGGACGCGAGCTGGTCCCCGAGCTCGAGCAGCTGGGCGCGGGTGGCCTCGGCCTCGGCGCGCAGGGTGTCGCGCTCCAGGAGCGCCGCATCGCGCGCCCCTTCGGCCTCTCCGATCGTCTCCCGGGCCGCGCGCAGGTCGGCCTCCAGGGCTTCCTGCTGCGCCAACAGGTCACTGAGCTCGCGTTGCAGCACGCGCTCCTGGCCCTGCAGCTCGGCGAGCTGCTGGGCCGTGCGCTGCGCGTTCAACAGCGTCTGCGTCGCGCTGCGGAACGCCAGCGCGAGCACGCCGAGGGTGGTGAGCATGATGACGATGCCGGCGGCGACGCCGACGATCTGGCCGGTGCGCCGCGGTCGTGCGCCGAACAGGGTCAGCCGTCGCCGACCGACCCAGGTGCCGAGCCGATCGCCGGCGTAGGCGATGACGCCCGCCAGCAGCAGGAGCAGCGCGACGAGCCCGACGACGTAGGTCAAGCGCTCAGCCTCCCGATGCGGTCCGGAGCCTCACAGCTGGAACTCGTGGCCCAGGTAGGAGGCGCGGACGTCCGGGTCGTCGGCGAAGCCGGCCGGCGAGCCATCGAAGCGCACCCGCCCGTCGAACATCAGCACCACCCGGTCGGCGATGGCGAGGGTCTCGCGCACGCTGTGGTCGGTGAGCAGCACGCCCAGCCCACGCCGCTCACGCAGGTCGGCGACCAGCCGCTGGATCTCGCGGATCGACTTGGGGTCGACGCCGGTGAACGGCTCGTCGAGCAGGATGAAGTCCGGGTCGATCGTCAGGCTGCGCGCGATCTCGAGGCGCCGGCGCTCCCCGCCGGACAGCGTGTCGGCGCGGTGAGCCCCCAGGTGCGCGAGCTGGAACTCCTCCAGCAGGGCGGACGCCCGCTCGTTCTGCTCGGCCTTCGACAGCGGTTGGAACTCGAGGATCGCCAGCAGGTTGTCACGCACGCTCATGCGGCGGAACGCCGAGGGCTCCTGCGCGAGGTACCCCAGCCCGGCACGGGCGCGCCGGTGCATGGGCCAGCGGGTGACGTCGGTGTCGCCGAGCTCGATCCGGCCGCGGTCCGGCCGCACGAAGCCGACCATCATGTAGAACGACGTCGTCTTCCCGGCGCCGTTGGGGCCGAGCAGCGCCACGATCTCGCCGCGCTTCAGGTGGAGGTCGACACCGTCGACCACCGTGCGGCCGCCGTAGCGCTTGGTGAGGTTCGTGGCTCGAAGCGTCCGCGCCACGGTCGGGGCGGCGGCCTCGGCGTGGGGCGCGGGAAGGACGACCGACATACGCGGGTCATGCTAGCACCCGGAACATGAGGAGCGGTCCCTTGGCGACCGCGCGGGGCCGTCCCCAGGGGGACGGCCCCGACCCCTCCCGCGCCGGCGATCGTCCAGGCTCGCGCCCGGGGGTGCCGTCATCCCTCCAGCGTGAGCAGGTACGGCTCCTCGACCGCCTGGCAGACCCAGCGCACGAAGCGCGCCGCGGAGGCGCCGTCGATGAGCCGGTGGTCGTAGGTGAGCGCCAGCGGCATCATCAGGCGCGCCGTGAACTCGCCCTTCTTGGCGTCCCACACGGGTTTCATCGCGCTGCGCGAGACGCCGAGGATGGCGACGTCGGGCGGCGTGACGATCGGCGTGAAGCCGGTGCCGCCGATGCCGCCGAGGTTCGACACGATGAAGTTGCCCCCGCTCATGTCGTCGGGCGTGAGCTTGCGGTTGCGGGCCTTCTCGGCGATCTCGCCCAGTTCGACCGCGAGCTCGACCACGCTCTTCTGGTCGGCCTGCTTGATCACGGGCACGAGCAGGCCGTGCTCGGTGTCGACCGCGGTGCCGACGTTGACGTACTTCTTGTAGACGATCTCCTGCGTGCCCACGTCGATGCTGGCGTTGAAGTCCGGGAAGCGCCGCAGCGCCACGGCGATCACCTTGAGCAGCATCGCGGTCGGCGTCAGCTTCGCGCCGGCCTTCTCGACCATCCCCTTGAAGCGCTGGCGCAGCTCCTCGAAGCGGGTGGCGTCGGCCTCGTCGAAGTGCGTGACCATCGGCACGTTCGCCCACGCCTGCGCCATGGTGCGGACGGTGACCTTGCGGATGCCCGACATCGCGACGCGCTCGGTCTCGCCCCAGCGCGAGAAGTCGGGGAGCGGCGGGGCCTCCACCGCGACCGCGCCCGGGCGGCCGGCGCCCGGACCGCCGGTAGCGTAGCGCTGCACGTCCTCCGCCGACACGCGGCCGAGCACGCCGCTGCCGACCACGGCGCGCAGGTCGACGTCGAGCTCGCGCGCCAGCCGGCGCACGGAGGGCGCCGCCGGGATGAGGCGCCGACCGCCGGTGTCGGGCTCGGCGACGGGGGCCGGGGGCGCCTCCGTCGCGGCGCCGGGGGCCTTCGCCCCGTCCGTGGGCGCGGCCTTCGTCTCGGGCTTCTCCTCGGGCTTCGCCTCGGGCTCGGGCTTCGCCTCGTCCTTCGCCTCGTCCTTCGCCTCGGCCTTCGCCTCGTCCTTCGCCTCGTCCTTCGTCTCGGCAGCTGCCTCCGCCCCCTCGGCGACCGTCAGCACCACCTGGCCGATGCGTGCCTCGCCGTTCGCCTGCACGTGGACCTTCTCGACGACGCCGGCGACCGACGAGGGCACCTCGACGACGGCCTTGTCGGTCTCGAGCTCCAGGACCGGCTGGTCGATCTCGACCCGGTCACCCTCCGCGACGAGCACCGCCACGACCGTGCCGGCCTCGATCCCTTCGCCCACCTCGGGCAGCTTCATGTCGGTTGGCACAACGTTCCTCCTCGGCCCGTGGGTTCAGGCGACGTGCGGGTTCCTCTTGTCTGGGTCGATGTCGAGCGCCTTCTGCGCCTCGACGAGGTCGTCCTCGCCGAACTGCCCGTCGCCGGCCAGCGCGGCGAGGGCCGCGTACGCGATGTGCTTGGCGTCCACCTCGAAGTGGTCGCGCAGCTCGGCGCGCGCGTCCGAGCGACCGAAGCCGTCGGTGCCCAGCGACACGATGGGCCGCGGGGCGAAGCGCGAGAGCGCGTCGGGCAGCATCTTGACGTAGTCCGATGCCGCCACGATGGGCCCCTTGGCGTCGGCCAGGGCCTCGTGCACGAAGGGCCGGCGCGGCGTCTCGCCCGGGTGCAGGCGGTTCCAGCGCTCGACCTCGAGCGCGTCCCGGTGCAGGGCCTTGTAGCTGGTGACGCTCCACACGTGGGCCGCCACCCCGAAGTCCCGCTCCAGGATCTCGGCGGCCTCCAGCGCCTCGTGCATGATCGCGCCCGAGCCGAGCAGCTGGACGTGCTTGCGGGCGCGCTTCTTGCCGCTCGGGCGGAAGAGGTAGAGACCACGCAGCACGCCATCCTCGAGCGCCTCGCGGCTCAGGTGCGCGGGCGCGGCCGGCTGCGGGCGGTTCTCGTTGCCCACCGTGAGGTAGTAGAAGACGCTCTCCTGCTCCTGGTACATGCGCCGCAGGCCCTCGCGGACGACGATCGCCAGCTCGTAGGCGAACGAGGGGTCGTAGGCGAGCAGGTTGGGGAGCGGCATCGCCAGCAGGTGCGAGTGGCCGTCCTGGTGCTGCAGGCCCTCGCCGGCGAGGGTGGTGCGCCCCGCCGTGGCGCCGAGCATGAAGCCCTTGGCGCGCATGTCGCCCGCCAGCCAGGCGAGGTCGCCGATGCGCTGGAAGCCGAACATCGAGTAGTAGATGTAGAACGGCACGGTGTTGATGCCGTGGGTCGCGTAGGCGGTGCCGGCCGCCACGAAGGAGCTCATCGCGCCCGCCTCGGTGATGCCCTCCTCGAGGATCTGGCCGCTCTCGGTCTCGCGGTAGTACATGAGGTTTTCCTTGTCCACCGGCTCGTACTTCTGGCCGACGGACGAGTAGATGCCGATCTGGCGGAAGAGCGCCTCCATGCCGAAGGTGCGCGCCTCGTCCGGGATGATCGGCACGACCAACTTGCCCCAGGTGGGGTCGCGCAGCAGCTTGCGCAGCACGCTGACGAACACCATGGTGGTCGAGACCTCGCGCTCCTTGGTCCCCTCGAGGAACTCGTCGACGAACTCCGGACCCGGCGCCTCGACCGGCTCGGCGTCGACGACCCGGCGCGGCGCCCAGCCGCCCAGCGCGTCGCGCCGCTCCTTCAGGTAGCGGTACTCGGGGCTGTCGACGTCGGGTCGATGGAACGGGAACTTGACGATCTCGTCGTCGTCGATGGGGATCTTCAGGCGGTCGCGGTACGCCTTCATCTCGTCGATGTCGAGCTTCTTCTGCTGGTGGGTCGGGTTGCGGCCCTCGGCGGCCTCGCCCAGGGCGTAGCCCTTGACCGTGCGCGCCAGGATGACGGTGGGCGAACCGCGGTGCCGCACGGCGCGGTGGTAGGCGGCGTAGACCTTGACCGGATCGTGCCCGCCGCGGTTGAGCTGCGCCAGGTCGTCGTCGCTCCAGTCCTCGATGAGCTGCTGCAGCTCGGGGCTGTCGAAGAAGCGTTCGCGCAGCTCGCGGGCCCCGAAGGCCGCATAGCGCTGCGACTCGCCATCGATCAGGCGGTTGAAGCGGCGGGCGAGGACGCCCTCGGTGTCGCGCTCGAGCAGCTCGTCCCACTTGCTGCCCCAGGCCACCTTGATGACGTTCCAGCCGGCGCCGCGGAAGATGCCCTCCAGCTCCTGGATGATCGAGCCGTTGCCGTACACGGGGCCGTCGAGGCGCTGCAGGTTGCAGTTGATCACCCAGATCAGCTGGTCGAGGCGCTCACGTGCCGCGAACTTGATGGCGCCGAGCGTCTCGGGCTCGTCCGTCTCGCCGTCGCCCAGGAACGCCCACACCTTGCGGTCGCTGTCGGGCTTGAGGCCGCGCGCCACGAGGTAGCGGTCGAAGCGCGCCTGGTAGATCGACAGGATCGGGGCCAGGCCCATCGACACCGTGGGGAACTGCCAGTAGTCGGGCATGAGCCACGGGTGCGGGTACGACGCGAGGCCCGGATCGTCCTGCAGCTCGCGGCGGAAGTTGCGCAGACGCTCGACGTCGAAGCGTCGCTCGACGTACGAGCGGGCGTACATGCCGGGGCTGGCGTGGCCCTGGTAGTAGACGCTGTCGGCATCGATGCCCGCGTCGGGCCCGCGGAAGAAGTGGTGGAAGCCGACCTCGTAGAGCGTCGCGGCGGAGGCGTAGGTGCTGATGTGCCCGCCGATGCCGTCGGACTCCTTGTTGGCGCGCACGACCATCGCCATGGCGTTCCAGCGGATGAGGGCGCGGATGCGCTTCTCGAGCGCGAGATCGCCGGGGTACTCGGGCTGCTCGTGCGCCGGGATCGTGTTGATGTAGGGCGTCGTGGACGAGAACGGGGTGCGCACGTTGTGGCGGTGGGCGTGCTGCTCCAGCAGGTCGATCAGCTCGGTGACCCGCTCGGGGCCGCCGGAGTCGAGGACGTAGTCGAGCGAATCGAGCCACTCGCGCGTCTCGATGCGGTGCAGCTCGGCGAGCTCCTCGGGGGATAGGCGGTCTCGTTCACTGCCACGGCGGGGTTCGCCGTTCTGCGCGTCGTGGGCGTCTGCCACAGGTCCGTTCCTCTCTCGCCAGCGCCCGTGAGGGCTCGCGCTGGGAGCCACGGTTCGCCGGCCCACCTGGCCGTTCGTCGGCGCGACGCGTGTCGACGCCTGGGTCGGCACGGTCCGCGAGGGCCCCACATGGTACATCGCGCACGGGCGGCCCCGGGGGCCGAGTGGCGACAGAGGCGGTGCCACGCGACGATCGGCGACCGCGCGGAACGGCGTCACGGGCCGGTCGCCTTCGTAAACGCTTGCGCTCTCTCCACAGCCGGCCACGAGTGACAACGACCAGCGTTCAGCACGTCATCTTCTTCGACTCGCTTGACAAGCCGGCGGGCATGTCCTAACCTGCATCACATCAAGTTCGTAACCGTTTACGACACGTGAGGGAGGGTGCATGGCGCCACGATCACGGACCCAGGACGAAACGGCCGCGAGGGCCGAAGCGAGCCCTGCCCGCGGCCGCGCGACGATCCGCGACGTGGCGGAAGCGGCCGGCGTCTCGATCGGCACCGTCAGCCGCGCCCTGAATGCGCGCTCCGGCGTCCACGCGGCCACCCGCCGGCGGGTGATGGACGCCGCGATGGCCCTGGCCTACGATCCGGACCGCGCGGCCCGCGAGCTCTCCAACCGCAGGGCCGTGTCGGTCGGGCTGTCGATGGCACACGGTTACCGCCGCCTGACCCCCTTCTTCGCCCTGTTCCTCGAGCACCTCAGCGCGCACCTCGCCATGAGCGGCCTGCGGGTCGACGACCTGCCCACGCGCAGCGACGGGCTCCCGGCGGGTGACGCGGACGCGTTCGTCCTGCTGGGCGCCCACCCCGACGATCCGCGCATCGGTCACCTGCTCAAGACGGGACGCCCCTTCGTCCTGGTCGGGCGCCACCCGGGGGTGCGCTGCGTCGCCGCGGACGACGAGGCCGGTGGCCGCCTCGCCGCGGAGCACCTGCTCCGCCTGGGGCACCGCGAGGTCGTCCTCCTCACGGGCCAGCCCCACGCCCAGGCGATGGCCGACCGCGCGCGCGGCTTCACGACGGCCCTCGCGGAGGCCGGCTCCGCGGCGCCCACCCAGCTGGTGGCCGACGACGGCTCCTCGCTGGGCGCGTACCGCGTCCTGCGCACGCACCTGGAATCCGGCGCCCGCCCCACGGCCGTCTTCGCCGCCACCGACGAGATGGCCACCGGCTGCATGGCCGCCGCCGCCGACGTCGGCTTGCGCGTCCCCGCGGACGTTTCCGTGGTCGGCTTCGACGACCTGCCCGAGATCGGCGTGGGTCTCACCACCGTGCGCCAGGACTTCGAGGCGCTCGCTCGCGAGACCGTCGCCCTGTTGCACGAGGCGCTGCGCGGCGACGAAGCCCGCGGCGTCCGACTCCCCGTGACGCTGATCAGCCGCGGCACGACGGCCGAGAGGAGGTGAAGGACGCAGACCGACCCAGCCCGCCGGCACCCACACCCCCCTCAACACCACGGGAGTCCACATGCGACGCATCCTGACCATCCTTCTCGCCACCGCCCTCATCGGCGGGGCCTTCGCACAACAGATCCGGATCATGGGTTACGGCGGCCAAGACCCCGCCATCCTCGTCCGCCTGCTCGACGAGGTCATCGGCGCCGAACTCGCCGCCGAGGGCATCACGCTGACCTACGAGCCTCTCGAGGGCGACTACAACGCCGCCCTGTTCAACGCCCTCTCCGCCGGCACCGCCGCCGACATCTTCTACATCCCGGTCGAAACCGCGCCCGGCATCATCGCGACCGGCAAGGTGCTCGCCCTCGACGGCCTGTTCGATACCGCTCCGTTCATCGACAGCCTCGTCGAGGCCTACACCGTCGATGGCAGCGTCTACGGGATCGCCAAGGACTTCAACACGCTGGCCATCCACTACAACACCGACCTCTTCGACGAGGCCGGCGTGGCCTACCCCGACGCGAACGACACCTGGGCGACCTTCGCCGACAAGCTGCGCGCGGTCGCGGCGCTCGACGCCGACGTCTACGGCAGCTGCTTCCCGGCCGGCTTCGACCGCTTCGGCGCCTTCGCCTTCGCCGCCGGCTGGCAGCCCTTCGACGCCGACGGCAACACGAACCTGCTCGACCCCGCCTTCGTCGAGGCCGTGACCTGGTACACCGACCTCGTCCGCGAGGGCGTCGCCATCCAACCCTCCGACATCGGCCAGGGCTGGACGGGCGGCTGCTTCGCGACAGACGACGTGGCGATCGCCATCGAGGGCGCCTGGATGCTCGGGTTCCTGCGCAACGAGGCCCCCAACCTGCAGTACGGCACCACCTTCATGCCGATCGGCCCCTCGGGCGAGCGCGGCAACTTCCTCTACACGGTCGCCTACGGCATCAACGCCGACTCGCCCAACCGCGCCGCCGCGCTGCGCGTCCTCGAGGCGATCACCGGCCCGGCCGCCCAGCAGTGGGTGCTCGAGCAGGGCCTGGCCATCCCCAGCCGCACGGCGCTGGCCGACAACCCGTTCTTCCTGGAGGGCACGCCCGAGGCCATCGCCAACCGGGTCGTGTTCGAGGGGGCGGCGGACGGCCACGTCCTCGGCTTCCAGTTCGGCAACATCGGCACCGACTGGATGACCCCGATCAACGACGCCTTGGTCGCGATCATGACCGGTCAGGCGACGATCGACGCCGCCCTGACCGAGGCCCAGCGCGACCTGAACGCCCTGATCGAGCGCGCCCGCTGAGGCGCAGGAACGATCAGCTCGCTGGGCGCGCCCTGCGGCGCGCCCAGCGACACCCGAACCCTCCCGCGGCACCCCGACCGGGTCCGGCCGCCGACCATCGAGGGGGTCCCACGTGCGGACCAAGCGATCCGACACCGTCGCGGCGTACCTGTTCCTGCTGCCGTTCCTCGTCCTGCTCCTGATCTTCTTCGTGGTCGCGACCGGCCGCGCCATCTATTTCAGCTTCACCGACTACGACCTCTTCCGACCGCCGAACTGGGTCGGCCTCCGCAACTACGCCGCCCTGTTCGCCGACGCCCTGTTCCTCAGCGCCCTGCGCAACTCGATCCTGTTCGCCGTCATCGTCACCGCCGTGCAGACCTTCCTGGCGTTGGTGATGGCCGCGGTGCTGAACCAGAAGGTGCGCGGCATCGGCTTCTTCCGGGCCGCCTTCTACATGCCCAGCATCACCAGCTCGGTCGTCATCACGCTGATCTTCCTGTGGATGTTCCAACGGCGCGGCCTGATCAACTTCCTCAGCGAGACGCTGCAGCGCCAGCTCCCCGTCCTACTGACCTTTGCGCTGATCCTGATCGCCGTCCAGGTCGTTCAGGTGGCCTGGGAGCGCCGGCGCGCGCTGCCGGCGACCTGGACCGATCCCGCCCTCTTCGTCGTCTCGCTGCTGGTCGCGTCCGGCGCCACCTGGCTGCTGGCGACCACCGGCGTGATCGCGCCGCGCGACGTCGCGCCGGTCGACTTCATCTGGCTCCAAACGCGTGACACCATCCCGAGCGGCGCCCCCTTCTGGCTGTCGGTCCCGATCCCGCTCGCCGCGATCATGATCCAGAACGTCTTCACCACCATCCCGACCTTCATGCTCATGTACCTCGCCGCGCTGCAGGACGTGCCCAAGAGCCACTACGAGGCCGCCTCCATCGACGGCGCCAACGCGACCCAACAGTTCCTGCGCATCACGATCCCGTCGGTCGCGCCGGTGACGTTCCTGGTCCTGACGCTGTCGATGATCGGCACCCTGCAGATGTTCGATCAGGTCGCCATCTTCGGCGACGCCGCGCCTCTGCGGTCGGTCGTCACGCTGGCCTACTTCGTCTACGACCGCATGTTCCCGGGCGCGCAGACGCCCGAGGTCGGCTTCGCCGCGGCCGGTGCGATGTTCCTCGCCGTGCTCACCCTCGTGGTCGTCCTGCTGCAGCGCCGCCTGGTGCGCAGCGAGGGGCTCTGACGTGCGCGCCGCCACCGCCCCCCGCCTCGGCGCCGCCGAGCAGCGCGCGCTCGAGCACTGGCAGGCGCGCCGCCGCTGGGCCCGTGCCGGCTTGGTGTACGCCGTCATGCTGCTCTTCGCGATCGTGTTCGTCGGGCCGCTGCTCTTCGCCGCAGTCTCCAGCCTGCGCACCGATCCGCTCGAGTACCCCCCCAGCCTCGCGATCCCACAGCTGCAACCGGGCAACTGGGCGGCCGCCGCCCGACTCGGCCAGGCCGGCGCCGGCGACCGCTGGTTCGGCGGTTTCGTGCCCGGCGCCGAGGTCCCGTTCGAGATCGCCTACTTCGTCCCCGACGGCGTCGACGTGACCGATCCGGACGTCGAGGTCCCGCGCCGCCGACCCGGTGCCGGCCTCGGCGCGGTGCTCGCCATCGAGTACGCGGCCGACTACGCCAGCGTGAGCGCGCTGCAGCGCCTCCCCGACGTCCCGATGACGGTCGAGACCAGCGACGGCACCGTGAGCGGTCGCCGCGTCGGCTACGCGTTCACCCTCCGCTACGAGGGCGACGGTCCGGAGATCGACCGTCTGCCGCTCGACGTCACCGCCGCCGTCGGGATGCAGTACCTGGACTCGACGCTCGCGGCCAGCCGCCTGGAACGCAGGGGCCGCACGGCGTCGTTCAACGACGTCGCGCCCGGGGTGCTCGGTTACGTGCTCCGGAACTACGTGCGGGTGTTCAACGAGGTCCGTAGCCCCGCCACGCGCCAGAGCCTCTTCCTCGCCTGGATCGGCAACAGCTTCACCTTCGCCGCCGTGCGCATCGTGGTCACGCTGGTGATCGCCTCGATGGCCGGCTACGCGCTGGCGCGGCTGCGCTTCCGCGGTCGCGAAGCGATCTTCATGCTGGTCCTGTTCTCGCAGATGGTGCCCCTGCAGGTGCTGTTCATCTCCAACTACCTGGTGCTGCGCGACGGCATCTTCACCATCGGCGGGTTCACGCTGTCGAGCCTGTGGGGCTACCCCGGCGGCATGCTCAACAGCCTGACCGGCCTCGTCTTCGTGACCGCCCTCAACGCCGGCGCGGTGTTCATCATGAAGCAGTTCTTCGAGTCGATTCCGCGCGAGGTCGAGGAGGCCGCGATGATCGACGGCGCCAACCACTGGCGGCGCTACTGGAGCGTCGTCCTGCCGATGGCGCGGCCTGCCCTGGGGGCGCTGACGATCCTGACCTTCCAGGGTGCGTGGAACGACTTCTTCTGGCCCTTCATCGTGCTGACGAGCCCCGAGAACGTCAAGACGCTGCCGATCGGCCTCCTCTCCTTCCGCAACACCTACGGCGCCGTCGGTGATTGGGGCCTGATCCTGGCGGGCGCGGTGATGAGCGCGATTCCAGTGATCATCCTGTTCGTCGTGTTCCAGCGCTACTTCATGGAAGGGGTGTCGTTCGGTGGCGGCAAGGAGTGACGGGCCGTTCTGGTAGATTTCGAGCGGCCGCAGCGCGGCCCCACCCTGGAGCGAGCATGGACTTCCGCCACAACGCCGTCCTCAAGGAGCACTACACCTTCCTCGTCGCCGACGAGGAGGGTCAGGCGGTCGGCGGCGAGCACGGCCTCTACAACCGCGACACGCGCCTGCTGCGCCGCTACGCCTGGCGCTGGCTCGCGCCCGACGGCGAGTTCCAGACGCTCGTCGCCGAGAGCCCCCGCCCCGACCTCTTCCACGCGCACCATGCCCTGATCGACGGCCCCTCGCAGCTGCTCGCCGTCCGGCGCCGCCTGACGCTGCGGGCCGACGGCATGCGCGACGAGCTCGAGGTCGAGAACACCTCGCTCGAACGGCGCTCGCTCAGCCTCGAACTCGAGGTGGAGGCGCAGTTCGGCGACCTGTTCGAGGCGCGCGGCTGGCACGCCCTCGAGCGGTCCGAGCCCGACGTCGTCGCCTCGGGCACGGCCCTATCGTTCGCCCACACGGCCTCCGACGGCCTCCGCCAGGCGGTGCACCTGCAGCTCGACGACCTCGCGGCCGCCCGACCCGACGGCGCCGACTGGGAGCTCTCCCTCGCCGCGGGCGAGCGCGTGTGCCTGCGGGTCGACGCGCGGATCGACAACCCGCTCGACGACGAGCCTGCCGCGCCGATGACGTACGCCGATTGGCGCGCCTCCTTCGCCGCGCTGCCCACGCCCCCGGACCGGCGCGTCCTCGACCGCGCCATCGACGACCTCCGCGGCCTGCTCCTGTTCACCCCTCAGGGGCCCGTGCCGGCCGCGGGCATCCCGTGGTTCGTCGCCGCCTTCGGCCGCGACGCGCTGCTGAGCGCCACCATGCTCCTGCCGCACCGCGCGGACGTGGCGGAGGGGACGCTGCGCTTCCTCGCCGAGCGTCAGGGCCGGGTTCACGACCCGTTCCGCGCCGAGGCGCCCGGGAAGATCCTGCACGAGGTGCGTCACGGCGAGCTCTCGCGCCTGCAGCGCGTGCCGCACGCCGCCTACTACGGGACCGTCGACGCCACGCCGCTGTTCGTCGTCCTGCTCGAGGCGCACCGGCGCGCCGTGGGGCACGACGGGCTGGTGCGCGAGCTGCGCCCCGCATGGGAGGCCGCCCTCGGTTGGCTGCAGGGCGACGGCGACCCCGACGGCGACGGCTTCATCGAGTTCACCCCGGCGGCAGACGCCGCCGGCCTGACCGTGCAGTCGTGGAAGGACTCCGGCGACTCGATGAGCCACGCCGACGGCGCGCTCGCCGAGGGCGCCCTGGCGGTATCCGAGGTCCAGGGGTACGCCTACGCCGCCTTCACGGCAGCGGCCGGGTGGTACGCGGGCCTCGGCGAGCCGGACGCCGCCGAACGCTGGTCGGCGCAGGCCGAACGGCTGCGGACGCGCTTCCACGAGGCGTTCTGGCTCGACGACCTCGACACCTACGCCATGGCGCTCGATGGCGCCAAACGACCGCTGCGCGTGCGCAACTCGGACGCCGGCCACCTGCTGTGGTCGGGCATCGTGCCCGACGACCACGCCGAGCGCCTCGTCCGCTCGCTGCTCGGACCCGAGACCTGGTCGGGCTGGGGCCTGCGGACGCTCGGGACGGGCGAACGGCGCTACAACCCGGTCAGTTACCACAACGGCTCGGTGTGGCCGCACGACACCGCCCTGTTCGCCGCCGGCCTCGCGCGCTACGGCTTCCATGCCGAGGCGAGGCGGGTGCGCGACGTCGTCTACGCGCTCGCGGCCGCGCAGCCCGACCTTCGGCTCCCCGAGCTGGTCGCCGGCTACCCACGCGACGACCGGCCACCCGTCCCCTACCCGGTCGCCTGCCGACCCCAGGCGTGGGACGCCGCCGCGCTCGTCTTCCTGCTCGGGTTCGACGGGCCGAGTTGACCCTGCGCGTGGGTGCGCCCGAAGGCGGGCGCGCGCCCTCGCGAGAACTCCCCGTCGTGGGCGCTCCCTGGCGCAGGCGTCAGGCCAATCGCCGCAGCGTCCCCCGCACCACGGCCACCGCCCGCCGCGCCGCCACCTCGGTGAACGCGCGGAAGTCGACGCCCGCGTCGTGATCGGCGGTGTCCGACACGCTGCGCACGATGGACCACGGCACGCCCCAGCGGGCGCACACCTGGGCGACCGCCGCCCCCTCCATCTCGGCGCAGGTCGCCGCGAAGCGGCGGCGCAGGTCCGCCACCCGCCCGGGGTCGGCCACGAACGTGTCGCCCGAGGCCACGCGACCGACGATCGCCCGCACCCCCTCGGCCGCCGCCACCTCGGCGGCGACGCCGGCGACGAGGTCGCGGAGCCCCGGATCGGCCAGCCACACGGCCGGCTCCCCCGGTACCTGACCCTCGGCGTAGCCCAGCGGGGTGACGTCGACGTCGTGCTGCAGCGCGTCGCGCGCGACGACCAGGTCGCCCACGCGCAGACCCGGGTCCACGCCGCCGGCCACGCCGGTGAAGACCACCGCCGCGGCCCCACCACCGAGCAGCGCCTGCGTCAGCGCCGCCGCGTTCACCTTGCCGATGCCGCAGGCGGCGAGCAGCACCGGCACGCCGTCCAGCGTGGCGCGGTGCCAGCGGTACGGTCCCTCGCCCGCCTCGACCGCGCCCACCGCGGCCGACCGCAGCGGGGCGACCTCCTCCTCCATGGCGCCGATGACGGCCAGCGGTCGCTCGGCCGTCACCCGCAGGGGGATCACGTGGGCGTGTTCTCGAACACCAGCCGACCGAGGTACGAGCCGCCGACGATGCCGGGGACCGCCAGCGCGACCATGAGCGGGTCGAACGGCACCACGCCCTGGAGCGCCTTGGTGATCTCGATGCCGACGAGCAGGAGGCCACCCGTGATCCAGGTCATCATCAGCGCGCGCGGCGTGTCGCGGCGCATGAGCCACATCACCGAGAAGTAGCCGAACAGCAGGAAGAAGCCAGCGCCGGTGATGCTGCGCAGCAGCTCGTTGTCCTCCGGTTGAGGCGGCACGCTGGACTGCAGCACGATGAAGAAGATCGTGGCCATCATCAGCGCGCCCGAGAAGCGCCCGGCGCGCCGGCCCGGCTTCTTGCCGTCCTTGGCGGTGTCCTTGGCGGCGCCCGCGGCGGCGCCCTTGGCGTCGGCACCGGCGGCCGGCTTCGACCGGGCCACGGTGCGGCGCTCGGCGCGCTTGGCCCGCAACTGGGCCACCTTGCGCTTTCGCGCCTCGCGCCGCTCCTCCTTCTCGCGCTCGGCCTTCTTGTCCTGCTTGGCCTGGGCGCGGCGGATCTGACGGTTCATCATGCCGACCAGTCTACGGCTGATAGGCTCTTCGCCAGCATGGACCCCGCGACGAGCACCCCCACCGATGCCACCCTGCGCGACCTGGCCACCCGCTTCGGCACGCCGCTGTACGCGTACGACCTCGATGCCGTCGCGCGCGAGGTGGCGAGGCTGCGCCACGCCTTCCCCGACGTCGACCTGCGCTACGCCGTCAAGGCGAACCCGTCGATGGGCGTCCTTGCCCACCTCGCCGCCCTCGACGTGGGCGCCGAGGTCATCACCGTCGGCGAGCTCGCCCGAGCGCTGCGCGCGGGCATCCCCGCCTCGCGCATCCTCGTCGGCGGCCTGGCGCACGACGCGCCGATGCGTCGCCTCGCCAGCGCGGCGCCGCCTGACCTCGTCAGCCTGGACGGGGAAGGCACTTGGGCCGCCTGGCGGCGCCACGGCCTGCCCGCCGGCACCCGCTTCGTCGTGCGGGTCAACCCGCGGCTCGACCCGCGCACCCACCCGCACATGGCCACCGGGGCCGAGGACAGCAAGTTCGGCATCACCCCCGAGGCCGCCGAGGCGCTGGCCCGCGAGGTCGACGGGGCCGGCGTGCTCGCCGGCTTCCACGTGCACGCCGGCTCGCAGCTGCGCGACGTGAGCATGCACCGGGACGTCCTCGACGCGGTCGCACCGCTGTTCGACGCCTTCCCGGCGTCCCGCCTGCTCGACCTCGGCGGCGGCTTCGCGGTGCCCGACTACGACTTCGATGCGCTGCAGGCGCTCGTGCGACCGTGGCTGGAACGCCGCGGCCTGCGCCTGCTCCTCGAACCCGGTCGCGCGCTGGTCGCCGACGCCGGCACGCTGCTCACCCGTGTCCAGCACGTCAAGGAGGGGCCCCGCCGGCACGTGATCGCCGACGCCGGCATGGCCGACCTCCTGCGCCCGGCGCTCTACGGCGCCCAACACCCGGTGCGGCGCGTGCCGCCGGGGGACGCGGGCATCGACGCCCCGCCGGGGCCCCTCGTCACCACCGACGTCGACGGGCCACTGTGCGAGAACGGCGACCGTCTCGCGCAGGGCGTCGCGTTGGGCGACGTCGCCCCCGACGACCTCATCGCCGTCGGCCAGGCGGGCGCCTACGGCTGGACGATGGGCTCTTGGTACGCCTCGCACGTCCGCATCGCCGAGGTCGCCCTCCAAGAGGGCCGCGCGTGGCTGCTGCGCGAGGCCGAACCGCTCGCCGACCTATGGGCGCGGGAGCGGCCCGCCGCCGAACGCGTAGACCACGCGACCGCGCCGGTCGCACGGCCCCTCGAGCCCTGGCAGCACGACGGACCGCAGGGCGCGCGGCTGGCCGCGGCGTTCGCCGCCGAGCTGGCGGAGGAGCCCGGCCGCTGGTCGCTCGCGGCGGAACTCGCCGACGGCACGCGGGTCGCGCACGCGGGGGACGCGGGCGCGCCGGCGGCGTCGCTGATCAAGCTGCTGCTGCTCGGCGCGGCCCTCGACCCCGCCGTGGACGCACCGGCCTGGGACGAACGCATCACCCTCACGGCCGCCGACCTGGCGACCGGCAGCGGCGTCCTGCAGTTGCTGGCGCCCGGCCTCGCGCCCACCTGGGGCGACCTGCTCACGCTGATGATCACGCACTCCGACAACCTCGCCACCAACGTGGTGCTGGCGCGCCTGGGCGTCGAGCGCTGCAACGCCTGGGGCGAGGCCCACGGCCTGACCTCCACGCGCGTCGTCGGCCCGCTGCAGGTGAGCGAGGAGCGTTGGACCCCCGCGCAGCGGCGCGGCGAGCGCGCGCGCACGACCGCGGCCGAGACGGCCCGGCTCGCGAGCGCCCTGGTCCGCCCCGAGCTCGGGTGGCTGCCGGCCGACGCGACCGCCCGCGCGGCCGCTGCGCTGCGGTCGGGCGCCTTCCGTGAAAGCCTGCGGCGCCACCTCGGCGAGGACCTCGCGGTCGGCGCCAAGGGCGGCTCGATCACCGGCGTGCGCCACGAGGTGGCCGTGTGGTGGGGACCCGACGGGCGCTGGCTGGGCACGCTGGCGGCGCTCTGCCACGGCCACCCCGACCCCGCGACCCACCTCGATCACGCCGCGCTCCGGGCGCTCGGGCGCCTGGGGCAGGCGTTCGACGCCGCCGTGCGCCGGGCCGACTGACCCGGTTCGCGTCCGGGCCGCCGCGAACCGTGGGCGAAGAGCCAAACGTCCTGGCGAGGGGGCGGGTATCCTGACGGCGTGAAGAAGCGCATCGTCGTCATCGGAGCGGGATTCGGCGGCCTCGGCGCCGCCGCGCGGCTCGCCGCCAGCGGGCATCAGGTCACCTTGGTCGAGCAGCTCGACAAGCTCGGCGGACGCGGTTACGTGTTCGAGCAGGACGGCTTCGCGTTCGACGCGGGTCCAACGATCATCACCGCGCCGTGGATGTTCGACGACATCTGGAACAAGGCCGGCAAGCGCCGGGAGGACTACGTCGAGTTCAGCAAGTGCGATCCGTTCTACCGGGTCTTCGACCACGAACACGTCCCCTTCGACTACAACGACGACGAGATGTTCATCCTCTCGGAGATCGACAAGCGCAACCCGGCCGACAAGCGCGGCTACCTCAACTTCGTCCACATGGCCAAGCGCATCTTCGACAAGGGCTTCGTCGAGCTGGCCGACAAGCCCTTCCACACCGTCGGCGACATGCTCCGCGTCGCGCCCGACCTCATCAAGCTGCAGTCGTACAAGAGCGTCTACCGGCTGGTGTCGGACTACGTCCAGGACCCGTTCCTGCGTCAGGTGTTCAGCTTCCACCCGCTGCTCGTGGGCGGCAACCCGTTCGACACGACCTCGATCTACGCGATGATCCACTACCTCGAGCGCGAGTGGGGCGTGTGGTACGCGATGGGCGGCACCGGCAAGCTGGTCGAGGCCTTCGGCCGGCTCATCGAGGAGCTCGGCGGCGAGGTCATGCTCGACGCCCCGGTCGAGAAGATCCTCGTCGAGGACGGTCCCGACGGCAAGCCGCGCGCCACCGGCGTCGCGCTGGCCGACGGCCGCGTCCTGCCGGCGGACGCGGTGGTCTCCAACGCCGACGTCGCGCACACCTACACGAAGCTGATCGACCCGAAGTACCGCAAGGTCATGACCGACCGCAAGATGGAGCGCACGCGCTACGCGATGAGCCTGGTCGTCATCTACTTCGGCACCAAGAAGCGTTACGCGCAGGAAGGCAAGCTCGCGCACCACAACATCCTGCTCGGGCCCCGCTACAAGGGCCTGCTCGACGACATCTTCCACAACAAGGGGAAGCTGCCGGACGACTTCAGCCTCTACCTGCACATGCCGACGATCACCGATCCGACGATCGCCCCCGAGGGCCACGAGTCGTTCTACGTGCTCTCCCCCGTGCCGAACCTCAAGACCGGCATCTCCTGGGAGCAGCACGCGCAGAGCTACCGCGACGCGATCATGCAGCACCTCGAGGACCACTACCTCCCCGACCTGCAGGCGAACCTGGTGACCGAGAAGTTCGTCGACCCGCGCTACTTCCGCGACCGGCTGCAGGCCGCCCAGGGCTCCGCCTTCTCCGTCGAGCCGATCCTCACGCAGTCGGCCTGGTTCCGCCCGCACAACCGCTCGCAGGACGTCCCCAACCTCTACCTCGTCGGCGCCGGCACGCACCCCGGTGCAGGCCTGCCGGGCGTGCTCTCCTCGTCGAAGATCGCGGACGACCTCATCGGGCCCGCGTAGCGTCGTTGGGGCGGGGGCGGGCGCGTACGGGCCCCGACCCCACCCGCGCCGTAGACTGGCGGTATGGATCTCATCGAGGGCCGCTACCTGACCGACGTCTGGCACGACACCGACTCCACCTTCGACGTGACCGAAC
>CAZJUA010000042.1:0-3936 GCA_964549045.1 uncultured bacterium
CGCCGTCGCGCAGCCGCGCGAGGATCTCGTAGCCGTCCACGTGCGGCATCGTCAGGTCGAGCACGACCAGGTCGGCGTCCACCTCGCGGATGACGCGCACGGCCTCGCGCGCGTCGGTGACGCCGTGGACCTCGGAGACGCCCGCGCGCGTCAGCAGTTCGGCCATGAGGGCCACGATGGCGGCGTCGTCGTCGACCACGACGACGCGGTCGACGCCGCTGCGCCGGGCTCCTGGGTCAAAGGGTGCGTGCATGGGCGTCCTCACGGACCCCGTTGTGACACGCGGGCTCTGTCGGATTCCTCACGCGGTGGCGTGGTGCGTTCGTCGGCCCCTGCAGCCCGCGGTCCTCAGAGCCCGGCCGGCCCGGCGCGCGCGACGTCACGCCACAGCTGGATGCCGCCCACGGCCGTCACGACGACGGCCACGGTGTAGAGCACGAGCATCGTGAGGACCAGCGCGAGGCGCCAACCCGTGGGCTCCGCGTCGCCGTGGGCCAGCCCGGTCGCGACTGCGAGCCCCTGGGTGGCCGCCAGCGCGGCCACGGCTGCGGTCGCGCCGCCGATGACGGTCCAGCGGCGGCGCGCGAGACGAACCGCCGCCAGCGACAGGAGCAGGCCGCCGGCCGCGAAGAAGAGGAACAGCTCGGCGGGCATGAGGAAGTCGAACCGCAGGGTGCGGTCGGCGATCGTGCCGATGGCGGACAGGACGAGCGTGGCCGCGATCGGGAACCAGGCCAGCAGGGTGCCGACGATGACGAGCCCTCGGTCGAGTGGGGTGGCGTGGTTCACGTCAACCTCCGAGACCCAGCAGGTTGCCGACCAGGAAGGCGATCCACGCCAGCGCCGGCAGGCCGCCGAGCAGCAGGCCGAGCCAGGTCGTGCGGCCGCGGGCGCCCCGTGTCAGGGCGCCGATCCCGACCAGGACCGCCGAGAAGGCGAGCGCGATCGATGCGAGGCCGGCCATCGCCGCGAACTCCGGCTGGCGCTGGATGAGGCCCGTGGCGACGAACGCGATGGCCGCCAAGGTCCCGAGTGCCAGCGACCAGCCCCCGAGTTCGGGCGCGGTGCCCGGCGCGCGGCCGACCGTCGCCAGGACGATGAGGCCGACGGCGACGGCGAGCAGGAACGCCATCGAGGCGAGCATCGTGCCCCCTCTCGCGTGGGGAGGCCCGCCGCCGGCCGATCGCACGGCCCGGGACGTTCCCGGTGCCCGACGACGGTTCCTGCGGCCGCGCCTCCGCTCGCTTCACCCCATGGTAGTCCCGTCGTCCGTCGCCCGGCGCCGCATGCGTTGCGCCTCGACGCCCGCGCCGCAACCGCGCCGATTGAGAAACCCGTCAGAGCCCATGGGCGACGATGGGGTCACGCCAACGGTTCGCGCGAGTGCGCGTCCACGCGCCCGCGCGGCAGCGCACGTCCCAGCGGCAACGCGGGGCGGCGCGTCCACGCGCGCTCGCGCGGTGAGGAGCACGCCATGACCATCGCCACGGCCCGCACCCCCTGGGTGGGGGCACGCCCGACGCCCTCGTTCCAGACCGCCTACGGCGAGGTGGTCCCGACGGTGCGGGCGGAGCAGATGCGTTCCCTGGAGCAACGCTGGTTGCGCGAGCGCGACGGCACGCCCGACCACCTGGCGGCGCTGGCCGGCGGGCGCCTGGCGAGCGTCGTCGCCGGCTGGCAGACCGCCGGTCCGCTCCGGGTCGTCGTCGCGGCTGGGGCTGGTTGGAACGGTGCCGCCGGCCTGCATGCGGCACGGTCGCTCGCGCAGATGGGGCACGCGGTCACGGTGGTGCCGGTCGCCCAGGGCCCCTTCGGGACGCGCGCCGTCACCGCGTCGTCCGTGCTGCGGGGCGCGGCGGTGCGGGTGCTCGAAGCCGGTCGCCGCGAGGCCGCGGTCGGGGAGGCCGACGTGGTGGTCGACGCCATCGTCGGGTGTGGCCTGCAGGGCGCCGCGCGCGGCGCCGCCGGGGACGCGATCCACGACGTGAACCGGCTGGCGCGGCGCATCGTCGCCGCCGACGTGCCGTCGGGCATGGACGCCGACACGGGCCTGGCCTGGGGTCCGGTCGTGCGCCCCACGGTGGTCGTCGCCTTCGGGCTCCCCAAGGCCGGCCTGGCCCAGGCCGCCGCTTTCGGGAGCGACCTGTTGCTGGCCGACCTGCGCTTCGCGCCCAGTGCCGTCCGCGAGCTGGGGCTCGGCTACGGCAACCCGTTCCGGCGGGGGCCGGTGGTGCCGTTGCGGGTCGTGGGCGAGGTCATCCGCGCGGCTTAGGTTGCAGGTGTACGATGCCCGCACCATGAGCAGCGTGCGGGAGTACTACGAGACGCTCGACTACGGCCCGGCCCCCGAGGCGGCCGACGCGGCGCGAGCCTGGCTCGCGCGCCACGGCGGCCGCCTCGGGCACTGGATCGGCGGGGGCTGGGCGGAGGTCGGCACCGACGTCTTCGAGACCCTCGACCCCGCCTCCGGGGCCACGCTGGCGACGGTGGCGCAGGGGTCCGCGGCCGACGTCGAGCGCGCCGTCGCCGCCGCCCGGTCGGCGCTCCCCGCTTGGCGCGCGCTAGGCGGTCACGGCCGCGCGCGCCACCTCTACGCGCTGGCGCGCGCCGTGCAGAAGCACGCGCGCCTGCTCGCCGTGCTCGAGACGCTCGACAACGGCAAGCCGATTCGCGAGACGCGCGACCTCGACGTCCCCCTGGTGGCGAGGCACTTCTACCACCACGCCGGCTGGGCGCAGTTGCTCGACACCGAGTTCCCCGGCCACGAGGGGGTGGGGGTCTGCGGGCAGATCGTCCCGTGGAACTTCCCGCTGCTCATGCTGGCGTGGAAGGTCGCGCCGGCGCTGGCGGCGGGGTGCACCGTCGTGCTGAAGCCGGCGGAGTTCACGCCGCTCACCGCCCTGGCGTTCGCCGAGCTGGCGCACCAGGCCGGTCTGCCCGCCGGCGTGCTCGACGTCGTCACCGGCGACGGCCGCACCGGCCAGGCGCTCGTCGACCACCCGGACGTCGACAAGATCGCCTTCACCGGCTCCACCGAGGTGGGGCGCATCATCCGCACCCGCACCGCGGGCAGCGGCAAGGCGCTGACGCTGGAGCTGGGCGGCAAGAGCCCTTTCATCGTGTTCGACGACGCCGACCTCGACGCCGCGGTAGAGGGCGTGGTCGACGCCATCTGGTTCAACCAGGGGCAGGTCTGCTGCGCCGGCTCGCGGCTGCTGCTGCACGAACCGATCGCCGAGGCGTTCGTGCGCAAGCTGCGGGCGCGCATGGAGACGCTGCGCGTGGGTCCGCCGCTCGACAAGGCCATCGACGTGGGTGCGCTCGTCGCCCCGGTGCAGCTCGAGCGCGTGAAGCGCTACGTGGCGCAGGGGATCGCCGAGGGCGCCACCTGTTACCAGCCGTCGCGGGGCGTGCCGGAGGGCGGGTTGTTCTACCCGCCGACGCTGTTCACGGGCGTCGAGCCGGCGATGACGATCGCCCGCGAGGAGATCTTCGGCCCCGTGCTCGTGAGCCTCACCTTCCGCACCCCCGACGAGGCGGTCGAGATCGCCAACCACACGCCCTACGGCCTGGCCGCCAGCGTGTGGACGGAGAGCGTGGCGCTGGCGCTCGACGTCGCGCCCAAGCTGCAGGCCGGCGTCGTGTGGGTCAACGCCAGCAACCTCTTCGACGCCGCCGCCGGCTTCGGCGGGACCAAGGAGTCCGGCTTCGGCCGGGAGGGCGGCCGCGAGGGCCTGCACGCGTACCTCGTCGAGCGCCGCGAGCGCGAGCTGCCGGCGTACGCCGAGGGCGATCTCGTGGCGCCGGCGTGGCCAGCGGAGGTCGGCGACCCGCCCGAGTCCACGTCCGACGAGCTCCCGCGCGTCGACCGCACCCCCAAGCTCTACGTCGGCGGCAAGCAGGTGCGGCCCGACGGCGGCACCAGCTACCCCGTGC
>CAZJUA010000043.1:0-4156 GCA_964549045.1 uncultured bacterium
CCCACCGGCCAGGGCGATCGCGGAACCCGCGACGTCCCCAAGGAGTTCACCATGAAGCGCACCCTTCTCGCCCTCGCCCTCTCGTTCGGCCTCGTCTTCGGCATCGCCAACGCCGACGGCCACGGCAGCATGCCCGAGACCGTCGTCGACATCGCGACCAGCAGCGAAGACTTCAGCATCCTGGTGCAGGCCGTCGTGACCGCCGACCTGGCCGGCGCGCTCTCCGGCGAAGGCCCCTTCACCGTGTTCGCCCCGACCAACGAGGCGTTCGCCGCCGCCCTGGAAGCGCTCGGCATCACCGCCGAGGAGCTCCTCGCCAGCCCCGACCTCGCCGGCATCCTGACCTACCACGTGGTCGCCGGTAAGCTGATGGCCGCCGACGTCCTCGCCGCGATCGAGTCCGGTGGCGGGTCGGTCATGGTGGAGACGCTCAACGGCGCCTCGATCACCGTGGAAGTCGTCGACGGCAACGTCGTCATCGACGGCACCGCGACCGTCACGACCGTCGACCTCGAAGCGGGCAACGGCGTCGTCCACGTCATCGACGCGGTCATCCTGCCCCCGTCCAACTGATCCAAGCACGCTAGCGTTCCTGCAAGCGCGGCGGCCGCCCATTGGGGCGGCCGCCGCTTCCTCATCTTCGGTCGCCCGGCGCGGGGACCCCTGCCGCTGGCGGTCCCGTCAGGTCGGGCCGGGGCGAGGTGCGTTCGGCCGTTCTTGCCGGGGATGCGTCAGTTCGCCTCGCCGCCCGTCCGCTTCGGCCTGCCCCGCAGGCTGAGGTGGACCTCGTCGACCGTCCAACCGGTGACGCGCTCCACGTGGGCCCGCAGGAAGTCGGGCAGCGCCACGCCGTCGACGAGCGGCATGGGCACGTCGACGACCTCGCCAGTCTCGCGGCAGATCAGGTGGTCGTGCGGCTCGACGCTGGCGTCGTACAGCGACTCGCCCTGCGCGCCCTTGAACTCCCGCAACAACCCGGCCTCGACCAACACGCCCAGGTTCAGGTAGACGGTGGACAGGCTGAGGTCCTCGCCCCGTTCGCGCAGGGACTGGTACAGCGACTCGGCACTGACGTGGCGCGGCTCCTCGGCCATGAACGCCAGGATCGCCTCCCGCGGGCGGCTGTACCGCAACCCACGGTCGCGCAACACCTCACGGACGGCCCCCTCGAGCTCGCTCGCCGCCTCGCGGGCGGGCCCGGCGCCCTCACCACCGACCGATGGTGCGCCCTCGAGCACGCGCTCGTGGGCCTCGCCGGTCTCGATCATCGGGTCCCGCATCTTCCTCCCAACGCGGCCCACGTGCTGGACACACCGCGTTGGGAGGAGTCTAGCATCCGTCGGAACGGTTCCGAGTTACGTGGCCTCCGCGCCCACCTGCTGCCGCCGCAGCGCGTGGCCGCGGGCGCGCCGGCCGCGGCGGCGCCCTCCGACGCCCGCGCGAGCTGGCCGCTCAGCCCAGCAGGTGCGCGACCGCGTCGCGCTCCTCCAGGAGCTCCTCTTCGCTGGCGACCATCCGCCGGCGGATGCCGTCGTCGACCGCCAGGCCCTCGACGACCGAGATCCGGCCGTCGCGGACCGTGACCGGGAATGAGTACATCAGGCCGGCGCCGACGCCGTAGTGCCCGTCGGACGGGATCGCCATGCTGACCCAATCGTCCTCGGGGGTGCCGAGCGCCCAATCGCGCATCTGATCGATGGCGGCGTTCGCCGCGGAGGCCGCGCTCGAGGCGCCGCGGGCCGCGATGACGGTCGCGCCGCGCTTCTGGACGGTGGGGATGAACTCGCCGTCGACCCAGTCGGCGTCGACGAGCTCCGGCGCAGGGCGACCGACCACGGTCGCATGAGAGAGATCCGGCACCTGCGTCACGGAGTGGTTGCCCCAGATCGTCATGCGCCTCACGTCGGCGTTGCGGGCGCCGGTCTTGGCCGCGAGCTGGCTGATCGCCCGGTTGTGGTCGAGCCGCGTCATGGCCGAGAACTGTGACGGGGCGAGGTGGGGTGCGTTGCGCATGGCGATCAGCGCGTTCGTGTTGGCCGGGTTGCCGACCACCAGCACCTTGACGTCGCGCGCCGCGTGGGCGTCGAGCGCCTTGCCCTGAACGGTGAAGATGGCGCCGTTCGCCTCCAGGAGGTCCTTGCGCTCCATGCCGGGCCCGCGCGGACGCGACCCGACCAGCAGCGCGTACTGCGCGCCATCGAAGGCCACGTTCGGATCGTCGGTGGCGACGATGCCGTGCAGGAGCGGGAACGCGCAGTCGTTCAGCTCCATGACCACGCCCTCGAGCGCCTTCAGCGCGGGGGTGATCTCCAGGAGCCGCAGGATCACGGGCTGATCGCGACCGAGGAGGTCGCCGGCGGCGATGCGGAACAGGAGGGCGTAGCCGATCTGGCCGGCGGCGCCGGTGACCGCGACGTGCACGGGTGCGTTCATGGGGTGGCCTCCGTACGGGCCGCCTGGGGGCTGCGACAATGGCGGCCGAGCGGGCGACATCCTACCAGAGCCCTCGATCGCGCCCGCGCGTTCAGCCTTGGAAGCCGAGCACCTCGAGGAGCCGCTGGAGCTCCTCCTGGTCGTGGAAGTGCAGCTCGATGGCGCCGCGCCGACCGCCGCGGATGCGGACGCGGGCGCCGAGCTGGCGCGTGAGTTCGTCGGCCAGGGCCTCGTAGCGCTCGTCACGCACGCGCGTGCGGCGTGTCCGCTCCTTGGGGCGACGCAGCGACTCGGCCTCGCGCACCGACAGCCGCCGCTGAAGCACCTGGTCGAGGGCCCAGTCGCGGTCGGCGGGCTCCTGCGCGAGGATCGCCCGCGCGTGGCCCGCGGTGATGCGTCGCTCGGCGAGAGCCTCCCGCGCCGACGGCGGCAGCGTGAGCAGACGCAGCGTGTTGGCGACCGCGGGCCGGCTCTTGCCGACCGCCTTCGCCACCTCCTCCTGCGTGAGCCCGAAGCCGAGCAACTGCTGGAAGGCCTCGGCCTCCTCGAGGTCGTCGAGGTCCTCGCGCTGCAGGTTCTCGATGATGGCGATCTCGAGCGCATGCCGGTCGTCGAGTTCGCGCACGACGACGGGGACGCTGGTCAGGCCGGCCACCTGCGCGGCGCGAAACCGCCGCTCGCCGGCCACGATCTCGTAGCCACCCTCGACCGGACGCACGAGCAGGGGCTGCAGGACACCCTTCTCGGCGATCGAGGCGGCCATCTCGGCGATGGCGGCGTCGTCGAAACGCTTGCGCGGCTGGAGGGTGCCGACCCGCAGATCCGCGAGCGCCACCTGCCGCCCGCCGCCCTCCGGTCGGGGCAGGAGCGCGTCCAGGCCGCGGCCGAGGCCACGGCTAGGCTTGGCTGACACGGTCGATCACCTCCTCGGCCAGGGCCGTGTAGGCCACGGCCGCCGACGACGTCGGCGCATAGTCGTAGATCGACAGGCCGTACGACGGCGCCTCGGCGAGGCGGACGGTCCTGGGGATGACGCTGTCGAACACCAGTCGCCCGAAGTGCTGGCGGACGTTCGCCTCCACCTGCTGCGACAGGTTGGTCCGATGGTCGGCCATCGTCAGCAGCAGGCCCAACACGTTGAGCTCGCCGTGCAACGACGCCCGCACCCGGTCGATCGTGTCCAGCATGCCGGCGATGCCCTCCAGCGCGTAGTACTCACACTGCACCGGCAGCAGCAGGTGGTCGGCGGCGACGAGGGCGTTGAGCGTGAGCGCGCCGAACGATGGCGGTGCATCGAGCAGGATGAAGTCGTAGTTCGGGCGCACGCCGGTCAACGCCTTGCCGAGCAGGCGCAGGTCGTCCGCGCTGGCGTCGAGCTCGAGGGCCGCACCCGCCAGCTCGGCCGTCGCCGGCAGCACGTCGAGTTGGGGCACGCGGCTCGGGACGACGGCGCCACGCGCGGACGAACGGCCGACCAGCACGTCGTAGACGCTGTTCGCCACGTCCCGCAGGCCGATGCCGCTGGTGGCGTTCGCCTGCGGATCGAGGTCCACGAGCAACACCCGGCGCTGGCAGGCCAACGCGGCCGCGAGGTTGATCGCGGTGGTGGTCTTGCCCACCCCGCCCTTCTGGTTGATGACGCCCACGATGGGCACGCTCAGCCTCCCCGCAGCTCGACGGCGACCAAGGTACCACGCGTGCCCAACGGCTCGGCACGGAGCAC
>CAZJUA010000044.1:0-8078 GCA_964549045.1 uncultured bacterium
GCGACGGTGGTGCTGTCGCGCGACCGCGCCGCGCAGGGCCTCTACCCGGCGATCGACCCTCTGCGCTCCACGTCCTCGATGCTGACGCCGGTGGCGGTCGGCGAGCGCCACGACCGCATCGCCCGCGAGGTCCGCCAGACGCTGGCCGTGTACGACGACCTCAAGGACATCATCGCGATGCTCGGGCTCGAGGAGCTCTCCGAGTCCGACCAGCGCACCGTGGGCCGCGCCCGCCGGCTGGAGCGCTACCTCACGCAGCCCTTCTACGTCACCGAGCAGTTCACGGGCCAGGAGGGCATGGCCGTGGGGATCGGGGACGCCCTCGCCGATTGCGAGCGCATCCTGGCGGACGAGCTGGCCGACGTGCCCGAAGCGAAGCTGTACATGATCGGCACCCTGGAGGAGGCGGGGCTGTGAGGCTGCTGCTGAGCGTCCCCACCGACGTCGTGTTGGAGGAACCGGTGACGAAGGTGATCGCGGAGTCGCCCGCAGGCAGCTTCTGCCTCCTCCCCCTCCACGTCGACGTCGCCACCGTGCTGGTGCCCGGGCTGCTGACCTTCACCCGGCCCGATGGGGAAGAGGTGGCGGTCGCCGTCGATCACGGTGCGCTCGTCAAGGTCGGCGACGAGGTGCGGGTGGCCTGCCAGCGTGCCCTGGTCGCCGGTGACGCGGCCGCCGCGGCGACGGCCGTGCGCGAGCGTTTCGAGGCGCAGAGCGAGCGCGACAAGCGCGCCCGCGCCGCGTTGGCGCGGCTGGAGAGCGACGTCGTCCGCCGGCTGGGCGAACTGCGGGGGCGTCATGGCGCCTGAACGCGTGCGCGACCTCCCTCGTGACGGGGTGCGCGACGGCGCCCGCGATCGCGCGTCGGGCAACCCGGCCCCCCGCCCCGGAGACGAACTCCTGCGCGAGGTCGCCCGTAAGGGCGAGCGCCGCGAGCGCGCGCGCCGCGAGGGCCGCCACGGCCTGGGGTACGGGCTCGGCCTGTTCGGCCTGATCGGCTGGTCGGTGGCCGTGCCGACCCTGCTCGCCATCGCGCTCGGCGTGTGGATCGACCGGCGCTTCCCATCGCCCTACTCCTGGACGCTGATGCTCATGTTCGTCGGCATCGTCGTGGGCTGCCTCAACGCCTGGTTCTGGCTGCGCCGCGAGGGCGGCCTCGACGACGAGCCGCCCCGCGTCCCGCGCGACCGACCGCCGCCCGGCCCGGGCACGCGCCCACCGCCCGGCCGGGGTGATGGCCCCTCCGGGGGCGCGCCGTGACCGCCGTGGGCGCTTTCGCGGCGGTCGCGCTCGGCTTGGCGCTGGGCGGCGCGTACTTCGGCGGCCTGTGGTGGACGCTCGCACGGCTGGAGCGCTGGCGCCGACCCGGGTGGGCGCTGGCGGCCTCGTTCGCCATCCGTGGCCCGCTGCTGCTCGTGGCGCTGGCGCTGCTGGCGCGCCAGGGGGTGGTGCCCCTGCTGCTCGCGCTGGCCGGCTTCCTCGTCGCACGAGTGGCCCTCTCCGCGTGGTTGCGATCAGCGGGCGAGCCCGCCGCCGCCCCGCGCCCGGCCCCCGAGCGCGACCCCGCCGGAGGTGCCCCGTGACGCTGAGTCCCGACACCATCGAGGTCTTCGCGATCGGTTCCTGGACCATCAACGCCACGCTGGCGTTCAGCTGGCTGATCATGGCGCTGCTGGTGATCGGGAGCTGGGGGATCACCCGCCGCCTCACCGCGAGCGGCGACATCGGCCGCGGGCAGAACGTGCTCGAGGCGCTGGTGGCGTTCCTGCTCGACCAGATCCGCGAGGTCACCAACCAGGACCCCAGGCCCTACCTGCCGTTCGTGGGCACCCTGTTCCTCTTCATCGTCACCTCGAACGTCCTCTCGGTGGTGCCCGGCTTCCAACCGCCCACCGGCTCCCTGACGACCACCGCCGCGCTCGCCGTATGCGTCTTCGTGGCGGTGCCGGCCTCCGGCATCGCCAAGCTCGGCCTGAGGGAGTACCTCGGCAACTACCTGCGGCCGTCGCCGTTCCTGCTGCCGTTCACGCTCATCGGTGAGCTCTCGCGCACGCTGGCGCTCGCGGTGCGCCTGTTCGGCAACGTCATGAGCGGCAGCGTGATCGCCGCGATCCTGCTGTCGGTGGTGCCGTTGTTCTTCCCGATCGTCATGCAGGTCTTCGGGCTCTTGATCGGGGTCATCCAGGCCTACATCTTCGCCATCCTGGCGATCGTCTACATCGCGTCGGGCACGGAGCTGCAAGAGCGTCGTGCGCGCGCGGAGGAGGTACCTCAGTGAGCGACTTCGGACTCATCGCCATGGCCTCGATCCTCATCGCGGGCCTCACCATCGCCATCGGCTCGATCGGCCCCGCCCTCGGCGAGGGGCGGGCACTCGCCCAGGCGCTGCAGGCGATCGCCCAGCAGCCCGACGAGGCGAACACCATCACCCGCACGCTCTTCGTCGGCCTGGCGATGGTGGAGTCCACCGCCATCTACTGCTTCGTCATCTCGCTCATCCTGATCTTCGCCAACCCGTTCTGGGCCGCGGTCCAGAACGCCTCGTGAGCGGCGCCCGCGGAGGCGCCCGCGGCTGGAGCGTAAGCCGCGACGGTGGCGGCGCCCGCGGCTGCCGCAGGAGCGGCCACGGACGCACACCGCCTCCGGCACCGCGCGCCGCGTAGGGGGCCAGCATGGGGATCGACGTCTTCACCCTGGTCGCGCAGATCGTCAACTTCGTCGTGCTGTTGGTGCTGCTGCGGGCCTTCCTCTACCGACCCATCATGCGGGTGATGCGCGAGCGCGAGCAGCGCATCGCCGACGAGCACGCCGCGGCCGAGCAGGCACGCGAGGAGGCCGAGGCGCGCGCGGAGGCGTTGAAGCGCGAGCGTGACGAGCTCGAGGAGGCGCGGCGCGAGCGGCTGGCCGAGGTCGAGCGCGAGGCGGGGCGCCTGCGCGAGGAGCGCCTGGCCGAGGTCCGCGAGGAGGCGGAGGCCGCCCGGGAGCGCTGGCGCGAGGCGCTGGAGCGCGAGCGCGACGAGCTGGCCGACGCCGTCCGCGGCGGCGCCGCGGCGGTGCTGGCCGACGCCCTGCAGCGGGGCTGGCGCGAGCTGGCCGACGAGGATCTCGAGGCGCGGGCGATCGAGGTCTTCGCCCGCCGCCTGGGCGAGTTGGGTGACGAGCAGCGCGCGTCGCTGGCCGAGGCCGCCCGCGGCGGCGAGTTGGTGTTCACCACCGCCTTCGAGGCGACCGACGAGCGGCGCGCGGCGCTGCTGGCGGCGGTCCGCGAGTCGCTGCTGGGCGACGACGACCCGGCGCCCGAGGCCGACTTCGAGCGCGACCCCGCGCTGATCGCCGGCGTGACGCTGCGCGCGGGCGACCTGCGGGTCGGGTGGACCGCCCGGGCGCAGCTCGACGACCTCGAGCGCGGCTGGGCCGGGAGCGAGGACGACGGATGAGGACCCCCGACCGGCCCCGGCTGGCGGAGCTGCTCGGCGACGAGCTGGAGCGGCTCGGCCGCGTCGCGCGCGACCGGCCATCGGGGCTCGAGGTCGAGGAGGTCGGCGTGGTCACCTCGGTCGGCAGCGGCATCGCCACCGTGCGCGGCCTGCCGCGGGTGCGCGCCGACGAGGTCGTGCGCTTCGCGGGCGGCGAGGAGGGCCTCGCCCTCGACCTGCGCCGTGACGACGTCGGGGTGGTGCTGCTGGGTCCGGACGCCGGCATCGGGGCCGGCACCGAGGTCGCGCGCACCGGGCGGGTGCTCGACGTGCCGGTCGGTGACGCGCTGCTCGGCCGCGTCGTCGATCCCCTGGGCCGGCCGCTCGACGGCGACGGCCCCGTGCGCGCCTCGCGGCGCTGGCCGGTCGAGCGGCCCGCCGCGCCGATCTTCGCCCGCGAGGCCGTGCGCAAGCCGCTGCAGACGGGCCTCAAGGTCGTCGACGCGCTGTTCCCCATCGGCCGCGGCCAGCGGGAGCTCATCGTCGGGGACCGGCAGACGGGGAAGACCACCCTCGCGCTGTCGGCGGTGCTGGCGCAGGCGGACAGCGACGTGCGCTGCGTGGTGTGCGCGATCGGCCAGCGCGGCTCGGCGACCGCCCGCTGGCTCACCGACCTGCGCGAACGTGGCGCGCTCGACTACACCACCGTGGTGGTCGCCGCCAGCCACGAGTCGCCGGGCCTGCGCTACGTCGCGCCGTACGCCGCGACCTCGATCGCCGAGTCGTGGATGGAGGACGGTCACGACGTGCTGATCGTCTACGACGACCTCACCCAGCACGCGCGCGCGTACCGCGAGCTGTCGCTGCTGCTCCGCCGCCCGCCGGGCCGCGAGGCCTTCCCGGGCGACATCTTCTACCTCCACGCGCGGCTGCTCGAGCGGGCCACGCAGCTCAAGGACGGCGGCTCGCTGACCGCGCTGCCGGTCATCGAGACGCAGGCGCAGGACCTCTCGGCTTACATCCCCACCAACCTGATCTCGATCACGGACGGCCAGCTCTACCTGTCGCCCGGCCTCTCTGCGCGCGGCGTGCTGCCGGCCGTCGACGTGGGGCGCTCGGTGTCGCGCGTGGGCGGCAAGGCGCAGGGCGCCGGCTACCGCGCCGTGGCGGGCGACCTGCGGCTCGCGTACGCGCAGTTCGAGGAACTCGAGGGCTTCTCGCGTTTCGGCACCGAGCTCGACGCCGAGACCCAGAAGGTGCTGCAGCGCGGCCGGCGCGTGCGGGAGGCCCTCACCCAGGGGCCGTTCGAGACGATCGCCGTGGGCGACCAGATCGTCGCGCTGTGGGCCGCCGTCAGCGGCGCCTTCGACGTGGTGCCGGTCGGGCGGCTGCGGGCGGCGGAGCTCGACCTGCGGCGCCACGCGCGCGAGGAGCTCGGCGAGCTGCTGGAGCGGCTCGACGCCGGCGAGGCCCTGCGTGACGAGGACGCGCAGCGGTTGGGCGAGCTCGCCGCCGACGTGGCGGACGAGCTGGAGGGCGAGCGCGATGGCGACGCGTGAGGTGCTGCGCCGGCGGGTGCAGAGCACGGAGACGCTGCGCTCGGTGGTGCAGACGATGAAGGCGCTCGCCACGGTTCGCATCGGCCAGGTGCGGCGCGCCGTCAAGGCCCTCGACGCCTCGGCCGCGACGCTGGAGCTCGCCTTCCAGGCGCTGCTGCAGCGCGAGCCGGAGCTGGCCGCCTTCCTGCTGCCGTCGGGTTCGGACGCCTGGGCGGCCGTCCTGTTCGGGTCCGACCACGGCCTGTGCGGCCCCTTCAACGAGCGGCTGGCGCGCCACGCCCAAACGCGGCTCTCTCCGCTCGCCGAGGAGCACGGCCGGCCGCGGCTGATGGTGGCGGGCCGCCGGCTGCGGTCGCGCGTCGCGGCCCTCGGCTACGACGTCGAGCGGGTGCTGACGCTGCCCGGCAGCGTCGACGCCACCGAGGCTGCCGTGCTGCAGGTGGTCGACCAGATCGAGACGTGGCAGCGTGACCACGGCGTCACCCGCGTCTTCGTCGTACACCATCGGCCGACGACCGGCGTGGCCTACCGGCCGCACACGCTGCAGCTGCTGCCGCTCGACCTCGAATGGCTGCGCGAGCTGCGCGACCGGCCCTGGCCGACGAACCGCCTGCCGATGCTCGGCCTGGAGGGCGAGCAGCTACTGCGGGGCCTGGTGCGGCAGCAACTCGCGATGCTGCTGGTGCGCGCGTTCGCCGCCTCGCAGGCGGCCGAGAACGCGGCCCGGCTCGCCGCCATGGAGGCTGCGGAGCGCAACGTGGACGAGCGCCTGACGCAGCTGCGCCACGCCGCCAACCTCGAGCGCCAGAACGCGGTCACCGAGGAGTTGCTCGACGTGCAGGCGGCGTACCAGGCGACCGGGGAGGCGGGGCTCTGACGGGACCGAACGACGCCGACGTGGAGCAGGAGCGGCCGGAGCCGAAACCATGCAGCCCTACGCTTGCTCGCCCCCAGGGGCGTCACCGGTGTCGGCCGGCGGCCCCTCGACGGTCCACGAGCCGCCCTCGTGGCGTAGCTCGGCGGCGATGCCCGGGGTCGCACCCTGCTCCACGCGCACCGGGTCCGGCACGCCACCGAGGTTCGTCAGCAGGCTGCGGAGACCGTCGGCGTCGGGGTGCGTCAGCACGAGCGCCAAGAGCTTCACCCCACGCGGCAGCGCCGCCGTAGGGTGCTTCGACTTCTGCCAGTCGATGAAGAAGGGCACCAACGGACCGTACGGGTGGCCGTCCAGGAAGACGAGCTCCCATGCCAGCATGCTCCGGTCCGGTCGCCGGCGCTGCATCCGCTCCCGCCGCGGCGTCAGGCCGAGCGCGCGGGCGCGTTCGGCGACCGTCGCCGCGGCGCCCGCTTGCGCGCACCACGTGTGCAGTGCGGGGGCGCGCAGGTGGGCGATGGTCGCGGCGAACGGTCCCCCGCCCTGCGCGGGGTCGACGGCCAGCAGTTCGAGATACTGGTCCACACCGAGGTCGACGAGGGCGTTGTGCGTGCCGTGCCCCAGGTGCCGGCCCCCTCGCACGGGAACCACGCCGGTTCGCTCGCGCACCAGTGCCTCGAGCGGCTCGAGCTCAGGGCCGGCCAGGAGGATGTGATCGAGCGTCATGCCGGTACCCCCGCCGCCGTGGGTTGGTGGAGCCGCCACACCCGCTCGCCCGCCGCGACCCGATCCTCCGACATGCCGTCCCAGTCGTCGCGGTTCTCGGTCACGAGTCGCGCCAGGTCGCAGCTTGGGTCCATGCGGCGATGGTAGCGCGTCCGGTGCGCTCCGCCACGCCGACGTGCGTGCCACCGAGGAGCTGCTCGCCGTGCAGGCGGCATACCAGGCGCCGGGGGAGGCGGACGCCGAGGCCTCTCAGGGGGCTCGCCGGGGCCTACACCGCCGCCGGCCGCGCCCGCGGCATGCGCGCCACCACCAGCAGCAGCGGCGCGGTGGCGGCTGCGCCCAGCAGGCCCATGGTCGTGTAACCGCCTGGGCCGGCCATGACCCAGCCGCCGATCAGCGTCGCTGCCGCCGCCGCGCCGCCCACGAGCAGGTCGTTGAAGCCCTGCATGCGGCCCTTCTCGGAGGGCGCCAGAGCGTCGGAGAGCAGCGCCGAGCCGGCGACGTAGCAGAGGTTCCAGCCGAGCCCGAGCAGGAAGAGCGCCAGCGAGAGCGGCAGCAGCTCGGGCGACAGCGGCGCCATGAGGCACGAGAGCAGCGTGATCGAGGCGCCGAGGCCGAGCACCGGCCGCCGGCCCCAACGGTCCGCCAGCCAGCCGGACACCATCGAGAACGCGAACATCCCGAAGGTGTGGCTGGAGAACACCAGCGCGATGTTCGTCAGCGGGTGCGCCAGCCCGTGCATGTGCAGCGACGTCATCTGCATGAGCCCCACCATGACCATGTGGGCGGTCACGACGCTGGCGATCGCCGTGCGCACCGACGGGTCGCGCAGCAGCTGCGGCAGGTCGCGCGCCGGCGCCGCCACGACCGGCCCGCGCTCCTCGTGGGCGATCGCCTCGCCGATCAGGCGCGGCTCCGGTCGCAGCGAGGCGAACAGCAGGATGGCCGTGAGGAGGTAGCCGACGCCGGTCGCCAGGTAGGGCCCGGCGATCTCGTTCCAGCCCCACCCCGTCACCAGGGCGCTGGTGGGGCCGACCAGCAGGGGCCCGACGACGCTGCCGAAGGTGCCGCCCAGCACCACGGTGGCGAGCGCGCGGGCCCGGCGCGCCTTGGGGTTGACCTCGGCGGCGACGAAGCGGCCGAGCTGCACCGCCGAGTTGCCGGAGCCGCCCACGAACAACCCGACGAGCACCAGCGCGAAGTGGCCGCTGGCAACGCCGAAGAGCGACAGGGTGGCGCCGAGAGCGCCGGTGGCGAGCGCGCCGGAGAGCGCGTTGCGGCGGCCGATCCGGTCCGAGGCGCGGCTCCACGCCAGCGCGCCCAGCGCGACGCCGATCTGCGCGACTGCCGCCGGGACGCCGGCCCAGGCGACGTTGCCCGAGAGCTCGGCCCCCACGATGGCGGCCACCGTCGCGGCCGCGATCGACCCGGCCGAACCGAGGCTCTGGCTGAGGAACAGGGCGCCCGTGATGCGGCGGGCGTGGCGGGCGCGGAGGGCGGGGT
>CAZJUA010000045.1:0-34227 GCA_964549045.1 uncultured bacterium
GCTCCTCGAGCTCGCGGCGGGCGGCGGCGGCCGCCGCCAGCCGGTAGCCCGCCGGTTCGGCCAGGCCGCCGCGGCCGTCCGGCCAGCGCAGCGCGAAGCCCACGCGCGGGTCGAGCAGCACGTCGTCGCGGTCGCGACCCCCGCCGCCGGCCAGGTCGGCCACCACCACCGCGGGCCACTCCAGGCCCTTGGCGGCGTGGATCGTCAGCAGCGCGACGGCGCCGCTGGCGCGCAGCGGCGGGCGCGGCACCCTCACCCCGGCGGCCACCAGGCGCTCCAAGCGGCGCACGACGCCGAGCGCGTCGGCGCTCCCCTGCTCCAGCCGCTCGAGCAGGTCGACGAACCCGTCGTGGTCGGCCACCCGCCGCGGGCCCTCGGGTAGGTGGCCGAGGGTCGCGCGGATGCCACAGCGGTCGTCTGCGAGCTCGACCAGCTCGCTGGCGCACGCGCCGGCGGCGCGTGCGCGGCGCAGGTCGGCGAGCAGGGCGCCGGCGTGCGCCAACGCGGCCGCGGGCGCCGAAGCGGCCGCGGGCGCCAGCGCGCCCGTGCGCGGATCCGCCGCCGTGGTGGGCAGCCGGCGCCACCAGGGCCGCCGCGACGCGGCGCCATCCGCGACGGCGTCCGGCGGCCCGCCGGCGGCGGCGGTCGCGAAGCGCAGGATGTCAGCGTCGTGGGCCGCGACGTAGGGCGACCGCAGGAGGGCGGCCACGGCGACCCCGTCGGTCGGGTCGATCACCGCGCGCAGCAGGGCACGGACGTCCGACGCCACGCGCGTGGCGAGCACGTCGCCGCCGCCGGCGTTGAGGACCGGCACCCCGAGCGCCGGTAGGCGGGCCTCGAGCAGGGCCAGCGCGGCGTGGCCGCGGGCGAGGACGGCGACGTCGCCGAAGCCGAGCGGGCGCGGGCCGCCGGCGCCGTCGGCGATCGTGACCGGCGGGTCGGCGCGCACCCAGCCGAGGATGGCGGCGGCGATGGCGTCGACCTCGGCGGCCGCCAGCTCCGACGCACGGGCCCCCGACGGACGCGCCACCCGCTGGTAGCGCACCGTGGGCGGCAGGCCGGCGGGGCGCGCGCGCGCGGCGGCCAGCGGACCCGCGTCCGCGCCAAGGGCGCGCTCGAACACCCGGTTGACGACCTCGACCAGCTCGCCGTGGCTTCGGTAGTTCGTGCCGAGCGCCACCGTGCGGCCGCCGTCCTCGAGGGCCACCCTGGCCCGCAGATCGGCGAGCACCGCCGGCTCGGCGCCGCGGAAGCCGTAGATCGACTGCTTGGCGTCGCCGACGGCGGTCAGCGGCGCATCCTCGGCCCGCAGCGCCGCGAGCAGCCGCGCCTGGGTCGGGTTGACGTCCTGCACCTCGTCGACCAGCAGCGCCCGCCAGCGCAGGTGCACCTGGGCGCGCACGTCCGGGTTCTCGAGCGCCCGCAGGGCGTGGGTCTCGAGGTCGGCGAAGGAGAGCGCCTTGGCGCGCCGCTTGCGCTCGTCGACGATCGCCAGCGCCCCATCGAGGGCGTCGCGCAGCCGCGCGACGATGGCCGCCGCGCGTTCGTCGAGGGCCGACCACGCGAGACCCGCGGGGCCGTCGCCGTCGTCCCACGCCGCGCGCGCGGCGTCGCGCAGGTGTCGCAGGGCGGCCTTGACCGCGCCGAGGTCGGGCCCGCGCCAGTCCTTCTTCGCGCCGCGGTGGGCGGCGAGCCCCGCCAGCGCGGACCAGGCGCCGGCCGCCGCGTCCGGGTCGCCGTCGGGTCCGAGCTCGTCGAGGCGGTTCGCGGCCGCGACCGCCTGCCGCCGAGCGGTCTCCGCCTCGTGCCCGTCCGGACCGGCGAAGCCGCCGAGGAAGCCGACGGCCTCGCGCCACGCCGCGTCGCCCACGGTCGCGTCGAAGGCCGCTCGGCGGGCGTCGTCGACCGCCGCCCGCACCTCCTCCGGACCGATCGCCAGGGCGGCACGGGCGCGGGTGGGGTCGTCGAGCGCCGCCGCGATGGCGGCCCGCAGCAGGTCGTACGGGAGCCCGACCACGTGTTCGTCGTCCAGCCGCGCGAGCGCCTCGTCGAGCGCCTCGGCGGTCCACAGGGCGCCGTCGAGCTCGTCGACCACGCCGAAGTCGGGCGGCACGCCGGCGGCCTCGGGGTAGCGGCGGCACACGAGCTGCGCGAGCGCGTGGATGGTGCCGATCGGCGCCGCCTCGACCTCGGCGAGCGCGTCCGGGTCGAGGCGCGACCGCGTCGCGGCGCCCTCGCCGGCGGGCACCGAGGCCGCCGCCTCGGCGGCCAGCGCCGCGCGCACGACCTCGCGCACGCGCGCGCGCAGCTCCTCGGCCGCGCGGCGCGTGAAGGTCACGGCCACCACCTCGAGCGGCCTCATCCCGGCGCGCAGGTGGTGCAGGTAGCGGCGCGCCAGCATGTGCGTCTTGCCCGTGCCGGCGCCGGCGGTCACGACGACGCTGGCGGGCGCCTCGGCCGCCTCGCGCTGGCGCGGGTCCAGGCTCATCGCGCGCCTTCCTCGCCGGCGGCGGCCGGGGAGACGGCCGCGGCGCCCTCGGACGGGACGCGGTGGGCGGACGGCTTGAGGTCGAGGTGGGGCCCCTTGCGGCACACCATGTCCAGGTCGCAGCGGCGGCAGACGTCGGGGTGCGGCTCGACGGGGAAGAAGCCGGCCCGCAGCGCGTCGCGTAGCCGGCGGAAGAGGTCGTCGAGCTCGTGCGGTTCCGGCGGTTGCGCGCGGATCTCGGTCATCTTGCGCAGCGAGAGGTAGGCGGCGCCGGCCACGGGCTCGCCGGGGGCCACCTGCGGCGCCGCCACCTCGACGTAGAGCGGCAGCTGCAGGTCGAGGGTGGGCGCCATCTCGGCGTCGCGGGCCCCCAGCGGCTTCCCGCTGCCGAGCTTGTAGTCGATCAGGCGCACGCCCGCCGGGGTGCGGTCGACGCGGTCGACGCGGCCGACGACCTGCCAGCCCTCCCACACGCCCCGGAACCAGCGCTCGAGCGCCAGCACCTGGTGGTCGTCGGGCAGGAACGCCTCGGCCCCCAGCAGCGCGCGCAGGTGCGCCAGGTGGTCCTCGCGCCGCCGCGCCCAGTGCGGCACGACGTCCGCGATCCCCTCCGACCGCTCCGCCAGCGTGAAGGCCGCGTCGAGCGCGTCGACGGCGAGCCGCCGGGCCTCCCCGCCGGAACGGCCGACGGCGGCCTTCAGCGCGCCGTCGAGCGCCGCGTGGTACAGGCTGCCCAAGAGCAGCGGCGTCAGCTCGGTGGCGCCCTCCTCCGGGGCCGACACGCCCCAGACGCGGCCGACCCACCACTTGAAGCGGCAGGTGCCGAGGTCGGTCAGCTGGGTGGCCGACCAACGTCGCGCGTCGGGGTCGACGCCGATCCCGACGAAGCCGTCGTCCGGTCCCCAGCGCGGTTCGGCCTCCCGCGCCAACGCCTGCGCGTGTGCCCGCCGGGCGTGCGCCAGCACCGGATCGACGGTGTCGGGGACCGTGTCGACGGCGCGCAGGGCGGCCATCCTGAAGGCCTGGGGCGACGCGGGCGGCGGCTCGCCCGCGGCTTCGGCGACCACCCCGAGGCGCGCCAAGAAGGGGCTGGGCAAGCGGGCGTCGCGGCCCGTCTGGGCCGGCACGCCGAGCCACAGGCGATCGCCGGCCGCGCGCCATGCGCCCCAGAAGCGCAGGGCCTCACCGCGGGCGAGGTCGCCGGCGCCACGCAGCGGCACCCCGGCGGACGCCAGCGCCGCGCGCTCCTGGAAGCCGAGCACGGGGTCGTCGGGGGTCGGCTGCGGCAGCGTGCCGTCGACCGCGCCGAGCAGCAGCACGTGCCGCACGCGGGCATCGGCAAGGGCCTCCAGCGGGCGCAGCGTCACCGCGGCATCGGCGTGGACGTCGGCATCGGCGTCGGCGTCGCCTTCGGCCATGCGGCCCGGCGGGGCACCGTCGCGCGTCGTCTCGGCCCGCAGCGCGTCGCGCAGCGTCGCGAGGACGGCGCCGCGGCGCACGCGGCCGTCCTCGTCGGCGACCTCCGCCAGCGAGGCCAGGGCGTCGCGCCACACGGCGCCGAGCAGCGGGTCGTCGAAGGGGCCGTCGGTGGCCTGGCCGTCGGGTCCATCGGGCTCGTCGCCGGGGAGCGCGTCCATGGTGGCCGGGTCGACGCGCGCCGCGAGGCCGAAGCCCCCCCACCCGGTCGCGAGCAGTTCGGCCCACGCCCGCGGGTAAGCGCGCTCGGGCCACGCGAGGGCGTCGCCGATCGAGGGGCCCGCGCGCCGCCAGGCGCGCACATCGTCGGGACGCCATCGGCGCAGCAGGTCGATGTCGTCCGCCGTGAGCTGCGCGACGCGGGGGTGCGCGAGCCAGGCGAGGGTGGCCTCGAAAGCGCCGCGCTGGGCGACCGCCTCGAGCCACGCCATGACCGGTGCGGCCAGGAGCGTCGACGCCAGCGGTACCCAACGCTCGACGCGCAGCGGCAGCCCGGCGGCGCGGGCGGCGGTCCGGACCGGCCCCGCGTAGGCCGCGAGGTCGCGGCTGGCGATCGTGACGTCCTCCGGCGGGACGTCGGTGAGGAGCAGCCGCTTCGCCTCGGCGATCGCCCAGCGCGCCTCCGCCTCGCGGGTGGCCGGCGCGCGGGCGACGACGTGGGCCGCCGGTCCGGACGCTCCGGCCCCTTCGGCGATCGTCTCGCTCCAGCCACGCGCACGGAGGCCGGCGCGGGCGGGTTCGTTGGCATCGGTCCACGGGGGGTCGTGCGGCAGCACGACCACGCTGCCGGGCGCGGCGAGCGCGTCGATCAGATCGACCTCGTCCGGTTGCAGGTCGAGGTGGCCGAGGACCGCGATCGGCAGCGGGCCGACCTCCCCCCGGCGGACCCGGCGCGAGGCCAACCGCAGCACCTCGGCCGGATCGGCGAGGCCGTCGGCCGCGAGCGCATCGCGGTAGCGGCGCGCCACCTGCCACCAGCGGGCGAGGCCCGGCGCGAGGCCGGGGGGCGGCGCGTCGAGGTCGGCGACGCGCAGGAGCTCGCGCACGGCGGGGCCGGCGACGCCGGCGTGTCCGGCGGCGTCCTCCGCGATCCGCAGCGGATCGACCGCGGCGCCGCGCGGGGACTCGGCGACGATGGCCGCGACGAGCGCACGCCGCCGCCTGAGCGGGTCGGCCACGACCACCGGCGGCGTGCGCGCCCAACGCTCCAGGGTGGTGCGCGGCCCGCGCCATCCGAAGGCGTCCGCGCCGCGGTCCGAGGAGACGAACACGCGCGCCGCGGAGGCCACCGCCCGCCATGCGGGCGAGGCCGCGTGGTCGTGCCAGGCGGCCACCGGATCGCACGCGAGGAGCAGGCTTCGGGGGGCATCCACGATGCCGCGAGCGTACCGCGGGCCGGCCGCGGTCCCGCCGGACCTCCCGTCCGCGCCGTTGCGAGCCGCCCGGGCAGGCCCGGCGCGACCCGCCGGCCCGGTACGCTCGGCGGGTGAGCGCTCTCGGCCTCGCCCGCCTGCTCCCCGGACTGCTGCTGGTCGCCGCCCTCGCGGCGGTCGCCTTCGCGCTGGCCCGACTGCCCGGCGCGCAGCTGCTGGGCCCGCTGGTGCTGGCGCTGCTGCTGGGGGTGGCCCTGCGGGCCGCGCTGCGGCGCCCGCTGCCGGCGAGCGCCCCCGGCATCGCCTTCGCGGCCCGCACGCTGCTGCGGTTGGGCATCGTGCTGCTCGGCGTGCGGCTCGACGCGCGCGCGCTGGTCGAGCTCGGGCCGTGGGTGCTGGTGGGCAGCGCGGTCGGGGCCGTCGTCGCGTTCGGGGCGATCGAGCTCGCGGGCCGCGCGTGGCGCGTGCCGACCGACCTGCGCCGGCTCGTGGGGATCGGGACCGCCATCTGCGGCGCGTCGGCCATCGCGGCGGCGCTGCCGCTGGTGCGGCGCGCGCCCGGCGACGGCGCCACGCCGGGCGGCCCGGCGCCGGTGGCGATCGCGGCGATCAGCCTGCTGGGGACCGTCGGCGTGCTCGGCTTCGTGGCCGTGGATGCCGTCGCGGCCTGGCCGGCGGCCCTGCTGGCCGCCCTGGCGGGCGCGACGCTGCAGGAGGTGGGTCAGGCGGTGGCGGCCGGCGCCACCGTCGGCGGCGAGCACGCGCAGCTGGCGCTGCTGGTCAAGCTCTCGCGGGTGGTGTGGCTGGCGCCGGCGCTGCTCGCGCTGGGGTGGTGGGCCCGCCGGACGGCGTTCGGCGAGAGCGCGGCGGCGGGCGAGGCCGCGGCGGCGCTCCGCCCGCGGGCGCGCCCGCCGCTCGTCCCCGGCTTCGTGCTCGGCTTCCTCGCCCTCGGCCTGGCGACCAGCCTCGGCGTGGTGCCGCCGGCCTGGGTGGCCGGCATCGCCCTCGCGGGGACGGCCCTCACGGCCGCGGCGATGGCCGCCATCGGGCTGGGCGTCGACGCCTCGGCGATCGGCCGCTCGGGCCGTCAGGCGCTGGCGCTTGGCGCCGTCGGCTTCGCGGCGCTCACGCTCGCCATGATCGGTTGGTACGGCCTCTTGCTGCGCTGATCCGGTCCCGCACGGGACCGATCACGCGACGTGACGATCGGTCGGCAGCTTCGCTCAGTCTCGCGCGCCGGCGCCCCCGCCGCGGCGGCTGCGGCGCCGTCGGCGGGAACGCCCGCCCGCCCCGGCCTCGCCAGGGGAGCCGCCGGCGTGCTGCGGCGCGGGCGCGACGACCTGCGGCCGGAGATGGGACGCGCCACCACCGCTCGGGCGGCCCCCGCCCGAGGCGCGGGCCTCGCCGGAGGCTGCCCTCGCGGGCGGCCGACCGCCGCCGACGGGTGGCCGCGACGGGCCGCCGCGGGTCGCCCCGCCGCGCGCGCCGCCGGCGCGGGCACCCCCTCGCTGCCCACCGCCGGCGATGCCGCCACGCTGGAAGCGGCGCTCGTCCGCGTCGAGCCGGGCCGGCAGCGGGACGTCGTAGTCGAACCCCTCGAGCCGCCGCCGCTCGATGCGCTCGCCGAGGACCTTCTCGATGCGGCGCACCATGTCTGCATCCTCCGAGCTCACGAAGGTGACGGCGTCGCCCTCGTGGCGCGCGCGGCCGGTGCGGCCGATGCGGTGGACGTACGCCTCCTCGGTGTCGGGCACGTCGTAGTTGACGACGTGACTGACCTCGGCGACGTCGATGCCGCGCGCGGCGATGTCGGTGGCGACCAGCACGTGCACGTCGCCGCGGCGGAAGCCGTCGAGCGCCTCCTGGCGGCGCCGCTGCGACAGGTTGCCCTGGATCGAGGACACGAACAGGCCGCCGCCGTCGAGCTTCTCGGCGAGGCGCTTGGCGCGGTGCTTCGTGCGGGTGAACACCAGCACGCGCCGGGCGTCCCAGCGGCGCAGCAACGCGCGCAGCAGGTCGGTCTTCAGGTGCGCCTCGACCGGGTAGAGGGCGTGCGCGACGGTCTCGGCGGGCGCGCTGCGGTCCACCGCCACCGTGACGGGGTCGGTCAGCGTCTCGTCCACGAGGTGGCGGATCGCCTCGGGCATCGTGGCCGAGAACAGCAACGACTGACGAGCGCGCGGGAGCTGGCGCAGGATGCGCCGCACGTCGGGCAGGAAGCCCATGTCGAACATGTGGTCGGCCTCGTCGAGGACCAGCACCTCGACGCGCGACAGGTCGCCGTGGCCCTGGCTCAGCAGGTCGAGCAGGCGGCCGGGGCAGGCGACGATGACGTCGACGCCGCGGTTCATGGCCTGGATCTGCGGGTTCATGCCGACGCCGCCGTAGACGGTGGCACTCTTGATGCCGGTCGCCTGGCCCAGCTCGCCGAATGCCTGGTGGATCTGCTCGGCGAGCTCCCGGGTGGGGGCCACCACCAGCGCGCGGGTGACGCCGCGCTTGGGGTCGCGCACCAGCCGGTCGAGGATCGGCAGCGCGAACGCCGCGGTCTTCCCCGTGCCGGTCTGCGCCAGGCCCAGGACGTCGCGGCCCGCCATCACGTGCGGGATGGCCTGCGTCTGGATGGGCGTGGGGTCGGTGTAGCCGATGGCGCGCACGCCACTCAGCACTCGCGCATGCAGCGCGAAGGGTTCGAAACTCATCTTGATGACACCTCTCGGCGGATCGCCGGCCGAGGCGTGTCCTCGTACCCGTCCGCAGGGTGGCGGCCTTGGCCGCGGCACCCGCGCCCATGGGCGCAACGAAGCCGCCTCGGACGCATCCCGCGTGGCTGAACGCGGCCCGCGTCTTGGGACGCGGCCGCCTCGCGGCGGGGACGCTCGGAACCTCGCCCGAGCGCGTTCGAGCGCTCAGCGCCCGACCGCGCAGTGTACACGCAGCGCGACCCAACCACGTCGCACGGCCATCTGGCGCGTGACCCACGCGACGGAGTCGGGCACGCGCGCCCCGGGAACGGCGGGCCGCCGGTGCTCAGCCCGGCGGCGCCTCGGGCGCCCGCTGCGACCAGCGGACCCAGGCGTCGATCCGGACGCGCGGAAGTTCACCCATGCGCTTGCCGCGGTAGGCCTCGGCGCGCAGCCAGGCGAGTTCCTCGTCGACGGCCTCCTCCGCGACGTCCGTCCACCACGAGCGGGCCTCGCCGTTCCAGCGGTAGCCGCGCGCCTTCAGCAGGTCCTTCGACTCGAAGGGCGAGCCGACCGCCCACAGGCGCACGGTGGTGCGGCGCGCGCTCGCGCGCAGAAGGTTGAGCGCGGTCTCGCCGCTGGTGGGCAGCGTGCGACCCAGCAGCTCGACGAGCGCGTAGCCGTCCTCGACCGCCCGGTGGGCGCCGAAGAACAGGCCGTGCGCGGCGAGCAGCGAGCCGAGGCCGCCGCCCTCGTAGCCGTCGGCGTCGCGCCAGTCGATCTCGCGCAGGCTGCAGCCCCAGGCCTTCTCCTCGAAGGCGGGCCAGCGGCGCTCGGCGAACGGACGGTCGAAACCGGCGTTGTGCGCGATCACCAGGCCGACACCGTCGAGCAGCCGGGCCACGGCGTCGTCGGGGAAGCGTTGGCCGGCGAGGTCGGCGTCGGTGATGCCGGTGATGCGGACCACCTCGGGCGACAGCGGCCGCCCCGGGTCCTCGAGCGCCTCGAGCTCGTCGGTGACGCCCAGGATGCGGCCGTCGTGGTCGTACGCGAAGCGCACCAGGCCGACCTCGATCGGCACGTCCACCACGTGATCCAGGCCGGTGGTCTCCAGGTCGAGCGCCAGCGCCTCGAGCGTGCCCGCGGGCAGCTCGGCGCGGTCGACGCGCGGGGCGCGCCGCAGGCGGCGGAGGACGCGGTACTCGCCCGACGCCTCCAGCTGCTCGGCGAGCGCCTCGAGATGCGGGTCGCGGTGGCTCATGGTGGGACGCTAGCACGGGGCGGCATGGCCGCTCCGCATGAGGGTCCGGGCCCTATGCTGTCGGTGTAGCACCCACCATCGGTCGCGCTGCCCACGTTCATCCCCGAACGGGGTTCCGCCGCCGGGGCGGAGGCGGGGAGGCCAGCCATGCGTGAGAAGCGGTCGTTCGTCGTCACCCTGGGGATCGCGGTGCTTGCGCTCGCTGCCTGCGGCGATCCGATGCCCTCGAGCGGGGGCGATCTGCTGTGGACGCTGCAGTTCGGCACCAGCGAGGCCGACCAGGGGGCAGCCGTCGCGGTCGCAGACGACGGCCGCATCGCCGTCGCGGGCGAGACACGCGGCGACCTGGGGGGCCCGAGCCAGGGTGGCAAGGACGCATTCGTGCGGCTCCTGGACGGTGATCGCGCCGTCGTGTGGACCCGCCAGTTCGGGTCCCCGGTGGACGACGTGGTGCAGGGCCTGGCGTTCCATCCAGGCGGCGGCCTGGTGGTCGCGGGTCTCACGTACGGCGACCTCGGCGGGGCCAACACCGGCGGGTACGACGCCTTCGTGCGCCGGCTCGACACGGACGGCCAGGCGGCCTGGACCCACCAGTTCGGCAGCATCGCGCACGATGTGATCGACGCGTTGGCGATCGACGCCGACGGCCGCGTCGTCGTCGCGGGGACGACGCGAGGCGTCCTGCAGGGCACGGGCTTCGGGACGGGTGACGCCTTCGTGCGCCAACTGGCGGCGGCCACCGGTGGACCCGGCAGTTCGGCAGCGCCGGTGAGGACTTCGCGCTCGGCGTGGCCGCTGGACCGGGAGGACGGGTCGCGGTGGGCGGCGGCACGGGCGGCGACCTGGCAGACCCCGGCGCGGCTCCGCTCGGCCATCACGACGCCTTCGTGCAGGTGTTCGACGCCGATGGCGATGTGCTGTGGACACATCAGTTCGGGACGGACCTCGATGACCACGTGTTCAGCGTGGCCTTCGCAGCCGATGGGAGGCTGTTCGCCTTCGGCGTGACCGACGGTGCGCTGGCGGCGCCCAACGCAGGCGAGCGCGACGTGTTCGTGCGGGCATACGGCCCGGCGGGCGAGGTCCTGTGGGCGCACCAGTTCGGCAGCGCCGGGAGCGACTACGCCTCCGGCGTGGCAGTTGCGGCGTCCGACGACGTGGTCGTGGACGGCACCACCACGGGCGCCCTGGCCGGTGACTCGGCGGGGGATTCCGACGCCTACGTCGCTCGCCTCGGTCCGACCGGAGCGATCACCTGGATCCGTCAGTTCGGCACCGCGGCGGCCGAACATACCGGTGGGGTCGCGATCGGCTCCGCCGGTGAGGCGCTCGTGGTGGGCACCACGGGTGGCGCGCTGGTGGGCGCGTCGTCCGGCGGGGACGACGCCTTCCTGCGGGCCTACGGCCCCTGACGGGCGCCCCGTGGCGCCCCGGGCCGCAACCGTGGCTCGCGGACGCGATCACCCGTGGCCTACCCTCGCCGCGAAGCTTGACAGATACCCCCGGGGGGTACTAGCCTCTCCCTAGCGAAGGGAGAACGACATGCTCTTCAAGCACATCTACGACGAGGACCTGGCCCAGGCCAGCTACCTGATCGGCTGCCAGGCGACCGGGGAGGCCGTCGTGGTCGACGCGCGCCGCGACGCCGACACCTACCTCGCGCTCGCCGCCCACCACGGCCTGCGCATCACCGCCGTCACCGAGACCCACATCCACGCCGATTACCAGTCCGGTTCGCGCGAGCTCGCGGCGCGCACGGGCGCCCAGCTCTACCTGTCGGACGAGGGCGACGCGGACTGGAAGTACGGCTTCGAGGGCACGCTGCTGAAGCACGGCGACGTCATCAAGCTCGGCAACGTGCGGCTCGAGGCCGTCCACACGCCGGGGCATACCCCCGAGCACCTGTCGTTCCTGGTGACCGACGGCGCCACCAGCGAGCAGCCCGGCTTCTACCTCACCGGCGACTTCGTCTTCGTCGGCGACGTCGGCCGGCCCGACCTGCTCGACGAGGCCGCCGGCGGCGTCGACACCCGCTTCGAAGGCGCCAAGCGGCTCTTCGCCAGCCTGCGCGACCGCTTCCTCACGCTGCCCGACCACGTCCAGGTGTGGCCCGGCCATGGCGCGGGCAGCGCCTGCGGCAAGGCGCTCGGCGCCGTAGCGAGCACCACCGTCGGCTACGAGAAGCTCACCAGCTGGTGGGCGCCGCTGGTGCAGGCCGGCGACGAGGAAGGCTTCGTCGAGGCGCTGCTCGAGGGCCAGCCCGACGCGCCGCTCTACTTCGGCCGCATGAAGCGAACCAACAAGGCGGGCCCGGCCATCCTCGGCGAGCGCGCCCCGCTGCCGGCCTTCACGCCCGCCGGGCTGCGCGACCGGCTGGGCGACGACCTCGTCCTGGTCGACACCCGCAGCGCCGAGGCGGTCCGCGCCGACCACGTCCCCGGCGCCTACTTCGCGCCCGAGGGCAAGAAGCTCGCGACCTACGCCAGCTACGCCATCGCGCCGGAGGTCGACGCGCGTGGCCTGGTCGTCCTCGCCCGCGACGCCGCTCACGCCGATTGGATCCGCGACCGGCTCTCGTGGTCGGGCATCGACCAGGTGGTCGGCTACGTCACCTCGCTCGACGGCCTCACCGCCGGCCCGGCGCCTCGTGTGGCGCCCGACGCTATCGACGACGTCGCCGACGCCTTCCTGCTCGACGTGCGCACCAAGAGCGAGCACGACGCCGGCGCCATCCCCGGCGCCATGCAGCGCCACGTCGGCCGCCTCGCCTTCGTCCACGACGACCTGCCGCGCGACCGGCCGCTGGTGGTCTACTGCCAGACCGGTATCCGCTCCGCCGTCGCCACCGCCGCGCTCCGCGCCCTCGGCTTCGCCGACGTGCGCGAACTGACCGGCTCCTACGAGGCGTGGCGCGAGCTGCGGCGCAACGCCGTCTCGGCCTGATTCCCCGACGTCCCCAGCGGGCGGGCGCCCCCCGGAGAACCCCGGGCCGCCCGCCCGTTCGCTGAACGCGCCCACCGTCGCGCGCCTACGATAGGATCCCGTGCCCTCGCGCCCGTTCCCGCTCTCCCCCGCCCCCTGGCTGCGCCGCTACCGGCGCGCCGACCTCGGCCCCGACCTGCTCGCGGGCGTCACCGTCGCCGTGATGCTGGTGCCGCAGGGCATGGCCTACGCCCTGCTGGCCGGCATGCCGCCGGTCAGCGGGCTCATCGCCGCCACCCTGCCGCTGATCGCGTACGCGCTGGTCGGCTCGTCGCGGGCGCTGGCGGTCGGACCCGTCGCGATCGTCTCGCTGCTCACCTTCGAGGCCGTGCACCGGCTCGCCGAGCCCGGCAGCGCCGACTACCTCACGCTGGCCGCCACCCTGGCGCTCCTGGTGGGCGTCATCCAGCTCGGGCTCGGGCTGCTGCGCGGCGGCATCCTGGTCAACTTCCTGTCGCACGCGGTGGTCAGCGGATTCACCTCGGCCGCCGCCATCGTCATCGGCCTCTCCCAACTGCGCCACCTCGTCGGCGTGCCGCTCGCCGGCGGCCACCCGCTCGGGACGCTGCTCGACCTCGCCCGACGGTTACCCGAGGTGCACCTCGCCACCCTGGCGCTCGGGGTCGCCGCGATCGCCCTGCTGCTGCTGAGCCGTCGCGTCGCCAAGCGCTTCCCCGGCCCGCTGCTGGTGGTGGCGCTCGGCACCCTCGCCGTGACCCTGTTCGGCCTCGACGGCGCCGGCGTGCGCACCATCGGCGTCGTGCCGGGGGGCCTCCCCGCCTTCGCCTGGCCGACGCCGTCGCTGGCCGATGCGTGGGCACTGCTGCCCACCGCCCTCACGATCGCGTTCGTGGGCTTCATGGAGTCGATCGCCGTCGCCCGTTCGCTGGCCGCCAAGGAGGGCGAGCAGGTCGACGCCGACCGCGAGCTCACCGGGCTCGGCCTCGCCAACCTCGTCGCCGGCGTGCTGGCCGCCTTCCCCGTCACCGGTGGCTTCTCGCGCTCGGCGGTCAACGCCCAGGCCGGCGCCCGGTCGGGCCTGGCCAGCGTCGTCACCGCACTGCTGGTGCTGCTGACGCTGCTGCTGTTCACCCCCGCGTTCCACGACCTGCCGCAGGCGATCCTCGGCGCCATCGTCGTGGTCGCGGTCAGCGGCCTCGTCGACCTGGGCGAGGCGCGCCACCTGTGGGCGCTGCGCCGCAGCGACGGTGCGGTCTGGGCGCTCACCTTCGCCGGCACGCTGCTCATCGGCGTCGAGCCCGGTCTGCTCGTCGGCATCGGCGTGTCGCTGGCGACCTTCGTCGTGCGCAGCGCCTTCCCGCACGTCGCGAGCGTCGGCTGGCTGGCGGAGGAGGGCGTGTGGCGCAACCTGAAGCGCTACCCGGACGCCTGGGCGCCCCCCGGCGTCGCCGTGCTGCGCTTCGACGCGGCCCTCTACTTTGCCAACGTCGGCTTCCTGCGCGACACGGTCGAGCGCACGCTGGCCCAGGAGCCGGGCCTGACGGGCCTGGTCCTCGACCTCGGCGGCGCCCACGACATCGATGGGGTGGGGGTCGAGACGCTGCACCAGCTGCTGGTGGACCTCGAGCAGCGCCGCCTGCAGGTGGCCGTCGCCGGCCTCAAGGGACCGGTGCGCGACGTGCTCGCCAGGGCCCACTGGAGCGACGAGCGACGCGCGCAGGTGGCGTGGCTGGCACCCGAGCACGTGCTGCGGGCGTGGGGCCTGCCGGTCGCCGCCGAGTCCCAGGGGACGGATCCAGCGGCGCCGGACCCGCGGCAGGCGAACGCACCAGCGGCGGGTGCGGACGCGCCAGCCAGCCGGCAGGATTGACGCTGGGGCCCGCACGGGCGTACCTTGAAGCCACTTATGAAAAGGGGTTGCCGAAGCGGGACGCGCCCGACCGTCGACCCCCACCGATAGGGGGCCGACGGTGTCAGCGCCACTCCAGACCGAACACGTCCGAGGCTCGAACCGGCTGATGGTGTACCGGGCCCTGGCGGGCGGCGAGAGCGTCTCGCGCGCGGCCCTCTCCCAGCGCACCGGCCTCTCCATCCCGACCGTCGCGTCGATCCTGCAAGAGCTCACGGCCATCGGCGCCGTCCGGCCCGACGGCGTCGAGGACGGGACCGGCGGGCGCCCGGCGCAGCGGATCGCGCTCGAACCCGACGCCCGACACGTGCTCGCCGTCGACCTCTCGGGGCGGACCGCCCGTGCGCTGCGCATCGACCTGCTGGGCCGCCCCCGCAGCGACCACCGCGGCCCCGAACTGAAGCCCGGCCTCGAGCCCGCCCTCGTCGCCTGGCTGGCCGACCTGCTCGATGCGCCGGAGGCCCCGCCGGTGGCGCGGCTGGCGATCGCGGTGCCCGGGGTGATCGATCCGGCCGACGGCCACGTCGACCTGGCGCCGGCGCTGGGTTGGCACGACTTCGGTCTCGCCGAGCTGCTCGAGACGGCCCTCGGCCGCCCCACGCTGCTCGAGAACAACGTCAACGCGTTGGCCACCGCCGAGCTGAGTTACGGCGTGGGCGCCGGGGCCGAGCACGTCATCTACCTCTCGATCGACAGCGGCATCGGCGCGGCCCTGGTGGTGCACGGCCGCCTGCTGCGCGGGGCCCATGCCGCCGCCGGCGAGATCGGCTCCTCGCTCACGCCGGTGCAGGCCCGCGGCGCCTCCGGCGACGACGATGCCGCGCTCGAGCGTGACCTGCTCGCGCTCGCGGACCGCTTCCTCGATGCCGACGGGCACCTGTGCATCGAGGGGGCCGATCGCTGCGAGGCGTTCGTGCGCTTCGCGGAGAGCCTCCGCTGCGTGCTCCACAACCTCGCCTGCGCCCTCGACCCCGAACTCCTGGTCGTCGCCTGGCCGGCGGATCCGGAGGGCCTGCTTGTGCAGCACCTGCGCGGACGCTGGTCGGGCCCGGCGCCGCTGCGCATCGTCGCCAGCGCGCTCGGTTCCGCCGCCGCCGCGCGCGGCGTCGCCCACCTGGCGCTCGAGCGCGTCCAGGAGGAGCTCTGCCGCAGTGCCGGCCGCGAGGTCGCCATCGGCGCACCGGCCTTCGCGGACGACGTCCTGCGCCCCGGCGCCGACCGCGCGGCTGCCGCGGGCACGCACCATGCCTGAGCTACCGTTCCCGGTCGTCGACGTCCACGCCCACTTCCCGGTGGCCAACACCATCGGCCGCGAGGGGCCGCAGACCGACCCGCACCCGCTCCTGGCGGGCTACGCCCGCGAGCGGATGGCGCGCATGCACCGCGAGTGGGCCACCGAGGAGGCCGAGCCCTCCGCGCGCACGCCGGCCGAGATCGACGCCGCCGCCGACCGCTGGGCCGCGGAGCTCGATCGCCACGGCATCCGCTGGATCGACTTCGTCACCGGCCAGATCAACGACCTGCTCGCGAGCGTCGTCCGCCGCCACCCCGACCGCTTCGTCGGCCTCGCCCACCACCCCATGCGCCCGGGGGCCGGCGCCGAGATGCGGCGCGCCGTGGACGAGCTCGGCCTGCGCGGCTACAAGCAGCTCGGTCCCATGACCGACTTCGCCTTCGAGGACCCCGCGCTGCGCGACCTGTGGGCGTTCCTGGCCGAGCGGCGCCTCCCGGCGCTGATCCACTTCGGCTTCCTCGGGCGCGGCGGCGGGGTCGTCGCCCACCCGCGCATGAGCCCGCTGTCGCTCTTCACGGTGGCCCGCGGCTTCGCCGTGCGTTACCTGCACGACCAGCTGCGCGCCTGCTACGCGCTCAACCTGCCCGAGGCCGACATCGCCCTGGTGTTCGGCGGCAACGCGGCGCGACTCCTCGGCCTCGACCTCGGCCCGCGAAAGGCGGCGGGCACGAAGGCGGCGGGCGCGTGACCTGGCACCCCGCCTACGTCGAGCGGGTGCTGGCGCCCGACCACGCCTTCGCCGCGGCCCGGCTCTACGACGCGTTCCTCGACGCGATCACGGCCCACGTCCGAACCGTCGCGCGGCTGCCGGCCGCCGCCGGCCACGGCGCCGCCCTGGCCGCCCTCGACGCGGCGCTCGCCCGGCAGCGCGACCTCCCGCCGCCGCCACCCGCGCCCGGCGTCCCCGACCTCTACTTCGCCCTCCAAGCGCGGCTCGAGGCCGACGTGGGCCCCGACGCCACCGCCTGGCTGCGCGTCGGCCTGTCGCGCAACGACCTCGACATGACCGCCTACCTGCTGGCGGCGCGCGACGGCCTGCTGCGCGTCGCCCGCCGCGCCCACGCGCTCTCCGCGGCGCTGCTCGACCTGGCCGACACCCACTTCGACACGGTGATCATCGCCACCACCCACCACCAGCCGGCACAGCCGACGACGCTCGCCCATTACCTGGTCGCGGCCGCGTCGATGGTCGGCCGCGACCACGACCGCGTCCTCGGTGCGCTGCGGCGGCTCGACCGCTGCCCGCTCGGCGCCGCCGCGCTCGCCGGCAGCAGCCACCCGCTCGACCGCGCCTTCGCCGCCCGCGCGCTGGCCTTCGCGGAGCCGGTGGCCAACACCTACGACGCCGTGGCCGCCGGCGACTGGCAGGCCGACCTGGCCGCGCTGGGCCTCACGCTCGGCGTCGGCCTGTCGCGCCTGACGCACGACCTCGTCGCCGCCGCGTCCGACGGCTGGCTGCGGCTCGCCGACGACCTCGTCCAGGGGTCGTCGATCATGCCGCAGAAGCGGAACCCCGTGACGCTCGAGCACGCCCGCACGCGCTTCTCGCGCGCCGCCGGGCAGGCGCAGGTGCTGGCGCTGGCCGGCCACAACGTCCCCTTCGGCGACGTCAACGACATCGGGCCCGACGCCCAGGAGGCCGTCCACACGCTGCTCGACGCCCTCGACGCGGGCCTCGAGCTGCTGGAGGCGTGCATCCGAGGCGCGACCGTCGACCGCGAGCGGCTGGCGGCGCGCGCCGTCGCCACCGACACGACCGCCACCGAGCTCGCCGACGAGCTCGTGCGGACGCTGGGCGTCGCCTTCCCGGCGGCGCACCGCGCGGCGGCCGCGCTCGTGGGCCACATGGCACGCCGCGGTCGTCCCCTGCAGGAGGCCACCCCGGAGGACCTCGCCGCGTGCGGCGGGCCCAGCCTGGCGGCCGACGCCCTCGCCGAGGCGCTGTCGCCCGCCGCGTTCGTGGCGCGCCGGGGCGGCCTCGGCGGACCGGCGCCGGCCGCGGTCACGTCGCAGATCGAACGCCTCAGGACCGAGTCGGCCGAGTATCATCGGGCGGTCGACGAACTCACCGCTCGGATCGACGCGGCGTACCGCACCCTGCGGACGCCCGGAAAGGACGCCACCGCATGAAGCACATCGTTCGCGCTCTACTCGTCACCGCCGCCTTCGTCATCGCGACGGCCCAGGCGCAAGACACGGTCACCACGATCACCTACTGGCAGTACGACTTCGGCGCCCGCATCGACGCCATGGAGCAGCTCATCGAACGCTTCAACGCCGAGAACGAGGACGTCCGCGTCGTCCAGGAGAACGCCGGCCCGTACGCCTCGTACCAGGAGCGCGTCGCCGCTGCGCTCGCCGCCGGCGAGGGCCCCGACGTCGTCCAGCTCTTCTACGGCTGGGCGGGCGCGTGGCAGCGCGCCGGCTACGTCGAGCCCCTGCCCGCCGAGCACTTCGACGAGGCCTGGATCCAGAGCTACTTCATCCCGATGGTCGAGTCGGTGAAGATCGACGGCGCCTACTACGGCCTGCCCACCGCCGTTCGCGCCCTGGCGCTCTTCTACAACAAGGACCAGTTCCGCGAGGTCGGCCTCGACCCCGACGCGCCGCCCGCCACCTGGGACGCCTTCATCGAGGCCGCCAAGGCCCTGACCATCAAGCGCGGACCGCGCTTCGAGCGCGTCGGCTTCGGCATCGCGCCGAACGGCCAGGACCACCACGTCGTCCGCACCGTGCTGACCAACCAGCTCGGCACCCCGCCCTACAGCGCCGACGGCACCGAGGTGCTCTACGGCAACGAGACCGGCGCCGAGGCGCTCGCCTTCTACACCTCGCTGCAGACCGAGCACGAGGTCGGCGTCAACGAGTTCGTCCCCGGCGCCAACGGCTACCGTGACGGCTTCATCAGCCTCGAGAGCATCTCGATGATCATCGACGGTTCGTTCGCCATCGGCAACGTGCGCAGCAACGCCGAGTTCGACTGGGGCGTCGCCGAGTTGCCGACCTTCGACAACGGCGTGCAGAGCAACTTCGGCTCCTTCTGGATGAACGGCCTCACGGGCAACGCCTACGCCAGCCCCGAGAAGCTCGAGGCCGCCTCGCGCTTCATCAAGTTCGTCACCAGCGAGGAGTCCATGCAGCTGTGGCTCGACGTCGTGGGCGAGCTGCCGGCCGCGCGGACGCTGGTCGCCGACCCCGAGCTGACCGCCGACCCGGTGTTCGGTGCCTTCATCGCCGGCCTGGCGTACGCCGAGGCCACCCAGTTCGTCGACGAGGGCGCGCAGCGCAGCGCGATGGTCGACGCCATCAACCGCGTCCTGCTCGAGGGCATGGACCCGCTCGAGTCGATCCAGATCGCCGCCGCCGAGGACCAGGCGCTGCTCGACGCCGCCAACGCCCAGTAACGGCCCGCGTCCGATGGGGCGGGGCGGTCGCGTGACCGCCCCGCCCACGGCCCCCGACCGCGCGCCGCCCCCCGGACGCGCGCAGGTCACGCAGTCCCCGCCACCCCACGGCCGCTCCGGCGGCCAAGCCGCGGAGCCCACCGAGGAGCCGAGTGACCTCCACGCCGCCCGAACGACCCCGCCGCTCGCTGTCGCTCGCGCAACGCGAGGCCCTGTGGGCCTACGTGTTCCTGGCCGTCCCGATCGCCTTCTATGCCTTCATCCGCTTCTGGCCCGCGCTGCAGTCCTTCTATCTTTCGCTCTACACCTGGCACGTCGACCCGGCGCGACGCACCTTCGTCGGGCTCGGCTACTACCGTGAGCTGTTCGAGAACCCGGTCTTCCACCAGGCGCTCGAGAACACCTTCCTGTACGCAGCGATCACGGTCCCGGCGTCGATGGCCCTCGGCCTCGGCATCGCCCTCATGCTGCAGGCCGTCGGCCGCGGGCGCAGCGCCTTCCGCGCGATCTACTTCGCCCCCTACATCACGCCCGCCGTCGCGATCGCGTGGGTGTGGGGCTGGATGTACAACTACAACTACGGCATCGTCAACACGCTGCTGATCGAGTGGTACGTCTTCCTCGAGCGGTTCGGGTTGGAGCGCCTCGCGATCGATCCGCAGCGCTTCTTGACCGACCCCAACCTGGCGCTGTTCTCGGTATCCGTGGTGGTCGTCTGGCAGCAGCTCGGCTTCCAGGTCGTCATCTTCCTCGCCGGCCTGCAGGGCATCCCGCGCATCTACTACGAGGCGGCCCGCATCGACGGGGCGACCCCGTGGGACCTCTTCCGCCACGTCACGCTGCCGCTCCTGAACCCGGTGATCGTCTTCAGCGTCGTCATCACGACGATCAACGCGCTGCAGCTGTTCGACCAGATCGTCAACATCAACTTCACCGACCAGGGCGGCCCGCTCAACCGCACCCTGTCGATCGCCCTGTACATGTACCAGGAGGCGTTCGGCCGCGCCCGCCTGGGGTACGCCGCCGCCGTGACCGTGGTGCTGTTCGCCATCATCCTGGTGGTCACGCTCATCCAGTTGCGGCTGACGCAGCGACGGGTCGAATACTGATGGGAGGGCGCGCGTGATCGCCAGCGAACGAACCGTCGTCCGCGGCCTGCGGGCCGCCGAGGAGGCGCCGCGGCGCCGGCGCGTCGACGCCTGGGTCGTGCTCAGCTACGTGCTGCTGACCCTCGGCGCGCTGGCGATGGTGTTCCCCTTCGCCTGGATGCTGCTGAGCTCCTTCAAGCCGTACCGCGAGATCCTCTCCTTCAACATCCTGCCGGAGCGCTTCACCCTGGCGAACTACGTCGAGGTCGTGACCGGCACCGCCTTCCCGCAGTGGCTCCTCAACAGCGTGATCGTGGCGGTCGGCACGACCGCCTCGGTCCTGTTCTTCTGCGCGCTGGTCGGCTACGTGCTCGCCACGCTGAAGTTCCCCTTCAAGAACCTCATCTTCATCCTGATCCTGTCCACGCTGATGGTGCCCACGGAGATGCTCGTCATCCCCTGGTTCGTCATGTCGGCCGAGTACGGTTGGGTCAACACCTACTGGGGCCTCATGTTCCCCGGGCTCATCCCGGGCTTCGGCGTGTTCCTCATGCGCCAGTTCTTCCAGACGCTGCCGCGCGACCTGTTCGACGCCGGCCGCATCGACGGGGTGAGCGAGTTCGGCCTGTTCTGGCGCATCGGCCTGCCGCTCGTGGGCCCCGGCCTGGCCGCGCTGGGCATCTTCGCCTTCATCGGCAACTGGAACGCCTACCTGTGGCCACTCATCGTCGGCCAGCGCCCCGAGATGCGGACCATTCCCGTCGGCATCTCCAACTTCTCCGGCGAGGCGGCCACCCAGTGGAACCTCATCATGTCGGCCTCGTCGCTGGCCATCGTGCCGGTGCTCATCATCTTCCTGATCTTCCAGAAGCAGATCATCGAGGGCGTCGTGCTCACGGGGGTGAAGGGGTGAGCGACGGGGGCATGCCCCGCGGCGGCGATCGGCCCGGGCTGATCGTCGCCGGCAACGCCAGCATCGACCTGCTCCTCGGCCCTGTCGCGCCGTGGCCCGGCGTCGGGACCGAGGCCCTGGTGGAGCGCATCGCCTGGCGCCTCGGCGGCGCGCTCGGCAACACCGGCCAGGCGCTCCACGGCATGGGGGTGCCCGCCCGTCTCGTGTGGGACGTCGGCGACGACGAAGCCGGCCAGGGGATTGCCAACCTGTTGGTGCCCGCCTTCGACCCGCCGCGCGTCCAGCGCGCGCCGACGTCCGTCACCGTCGCCCTCACCCACCCATCGGGCGAGCGCACCTTCGTGTCGCACCTGGGTCACCTGGCGGTAAGCGAGCCCGACGCGCTCGCCGCGGCGATCGAGGCGGCCGCGCCCGGCGACCTGCTGCTGGTCGGTGGGACCTTCCTGCTGCCGCGTTGGCGCCCCGCCCTGCCCGTGCTCTTCGCGCGGGCGCGCGAGCGCGGCGTGCTCACGGCCCTCGACACCGGCTGGCCCACGGAGGGGTGGACCGACGCCGTGCGCGGCGAGGCGTTCGCGACGCTGGCCCACGTCGACCTGTTCCTGCCCAACCTCGACGAGGTGCGGGGGCTGGTGGGCGACGACGACCTCGCACCCGACGCCGCGCTCCGCGCGCTCGCCCCGCGCGTCGCCGGCCGCGTCGTCGTCAAGCTGGGTCCCGACGGCGCCGGTTACCTCGACGGCGGCCGCTTCGCCGCGGCGCCCGCGCCGCCCATCGAGGTCGCCGACACCGTCGGCGCCGGCGACACCTTCAACGCGGCGATCCTGGCCGGGCTGCGCGACGCCCTCCCGTGGGACACCGCCGTGGCGACCGCCGTCGAGGTGGCCTCGCGGGCGGTGGCCAGCTCGCCGCGGCGGTACCCGGCGTGGGCGGCGGTGCGGCGCCGGCACGAGCCGGCCGTGGCGAACTGACGGCGGCGCCTCACCGCTCCGGGCAACCGGGCCTACGGCAGAACCGACTCGCCCGTGTCCGCCCAGCCCTCCAGCCAGCGCGCCACCTCGTCCAGGATCGAGGCGTCGTCGGCTGGCGCACCGGCGTCTTCAGGCCCGAAGTCGGTGACGACCCCGCCGTCCGCCAACGAAGCCCACACCACCTCGGCGTCCAGCCGCCACTCGTACTCCAGCGCAGGGTGGCACAGCGCCAGGCGCAGCAGCCGCCGTGCCCGGTCGTCCTCGCCGCGGGCGGCCGCGACGGTGCCGGCCGCACAGGCGATCGCGGCGACGATGCGGGGCACCTCCAACGGACGCGCCAGGCGGACGGCCAGCGCCAGTGGCGCGACGGCCCGCTCGGGCGCACCGAGGCGGGCGTGCGCGATCGCGAGGCAGAGGTTCACGAGCATGCGGTGGATCATCCGGCCGCCGAGCGTCTCCCTGTGCGCCGCCCAGGCGCCCGCGACCTCCAGCAGGCGATCCGCCGGACCGAACCGCAGGTGGAACCCCGTGCGCATGAGGAGCTCGTCGTAGGTCGCCTCCATCCGCGCGCCCAACGCGCGCAGGTACGTGTCCATGGCCAGCGCCGCCGCCTCGCGCCCGCCCGCCACGCGCGCGAGTTCCGCCTCGACCTCCAGCAGGTAGGGGGGAGGCTCCCGGGCGCCGGCCTGCGCCGCCCAGCGCCGCGCCGCCTGCGTTGCGGCGTGCGCCGCCGCGAGCTCGCCACGATGCAGTGCCAGCCGCCCCCGTTTGGCATGTGCGACCGCGACGCCGTCGGCGTCCGCCAGCCGCTCGAGGCGCTCACGGCCGTCCTCGAGGAGCGAGGCGGCATGCGCGTGCAGGCCGGCGAGGACCGAGGCACTTCCCTGCGTCACCAGCAGGAGCGCAAGGCCGAAGGGATCGCCGGCACGTTCGAAGTGGGCGCGCGCGGCCTCGATGTGGTCCGCGCGATCCGGCGTGAAGGTGCCACGCGCGAGCCAGGCGTGCGCCTCGGCGGCCGCCAGGTCGTCGCCGCGCTTCACGGCCAACGCCAGCGCGCGGGCGGCGAGAGACTTCGTCTCGAACAGCGTCTCACCCAACCCCGGCCACAGGCGCGCCAGCGCGACGTCGCGATCCCGTCCGCGCGTGCCAAGGAGCCGATCGACGGCATCGCGGCACAGGGTCTTCGCCTCGCGCCAGCGCATCCGCTCGTCCAGCACCCGCGACAGGCCGACCGCCATGTCGGCCAGCGCGGCCCAGTCGCGCGCCGCGAGGGCCCAGCGCCACGCGCCCAGCGCCTGCTCGACATCGTCCGCGTGGAGGCGCACGCGCCGCCCGCTGTGTGGATCCACCTGCTGAGCGATGCGCGTGCGCCACACCCGCACCGCCGCCTCCCAGGCGGCGTCCCCGAGGCCGTCGGCGCGCGCCCGCTCGCGACCGAAGCGTGCGAGCAGCGGATGCAGCGCCAGGCGCTCGCCGTCGTGCCGCAGCACCGCGCGATCGAGCAGGTGCCGCAGGCCGCGCCAACGGTTCCCGCACACCGCCGCCGCCACCGCCCGATCGAGGCTGCCGGGCATGACGGCCAGCCGCGCCCACGCCTCGCGATCGTCGGACCCGAGGGCCTCCCAGGCCTCCTGCACCACGGCGTGGACGTCGCTCCGGCGGGTGGGCCGATCGACGTCCTCGCTGTGCAGCGGCGCCCAGGACGCCTGCACCTGCGCCTCGAGACCCTCGACGCCGAGGACGTCCACCCACGAGGCCGCGATCTCGATGGCGAGCGGGTGGCCGCCCAACGACGCGGCGACGCGCTCGACGGCGTCCAGATCGAGTCGTCGCACGGCGCGCAGCGGCAGGCGCCCCGCGGCTGTCCGCAGGAAGAGTTGGGCCGCGGGGCTCACGGCGGAGACGGCTGGAATGCTCTCCACGCGTCGCCCCAGGTCGCGCGTGGCCAGCGCATCGACCTCGACGACGATCTCATGCGAGTGGTGGAGGCGCACGCGCGACGTCACCAGCAACCGCAGGTCCGAGGTCTGCCGCAGGAGCACGTCGACCGTCGGCAGCTGGTCGAGGTGCGCCTCGAATCCGTCCAGGACCAGAAGTGCGCGACGGCCTTGTAGGGCGCGCGCGAGCTGTGGGTCGATCAGGGCCCCGGGCGTCAGCTCCACGCCGAAGGCCTGAGCGATCGCCAGCGCCACCGCGTCCGGCCCCTGTGCGCCCTCGAGGGGCACGATCCGTGCGCCGCCGGGGAAGGCAGAAGCCAACTCCGCGACGAGCGCGCCGGCGAGCGTCGTCTTGCCGATCCCGCCCGGACCGAGCAGCGTCACGAGCCGCGTCGCGCGATCGCCCAACCGCTCCACCAGTTCTGCGATCGCGTCCTCTCGACCGACGACCCCACGACGCTCGCCCATCGATCGGACGTCGTCGACCGGTGGCACCGGCAGCGCGGGCCGCGGACGTTCGCGGGAGCCCTCTGCCGTCGTGAGACGCTCCCAGAGTCGTTGCGTCTCCTCCTCGGGTGCCAGGCCCGTTTCTCGCTCGAGCAACGCGACCAGCGCCTCGTAACGGCGCGCGACGCCGCGCTGGTCGCCCATCGCCGCCGCGGCCCGCATCGCCTCGCGCACCGCCTGCTCGTCGAGCGGGTCGTCCCGCACGAGCATGTCCGCGTAGCGCTCCTCGTCGCCGTGCCTGCCGTCGGCGACCGCGGCCGTCAGCAACGCGCGGCAGGCCCGCCGCCAGTCCTCGGCCACCGCGGCGCGCTCGCTGGCGAGCCAGGCACCGTACTCGTCCGCATCCTCGATCTCGAAACCGTGCAGCAACGGTCCCCGGTGTGTGGCCACGGCATCGACCCAGCGCAACTCCGCCACGGCCCGACGAAAGGCGCCGACGTCACTGTCGCCCATGAACCAGAGCCCGTAGCGATCGCGGCCGATCAGCGCGTCGAACGGGCCGCGATCCAACCGCATGAGGATCTGCCGCAGGGCGGCATGCGCGTTCCGGGGCACGGCATCGGGCCACAGCAGGGCCGCCACCTCCGCTCGCCGCACCAGCCCGCCGCGCACGGCGAGGTACGCCAACGCGGCATGCGGGCGTGTCGGCGCCAGCGGCCGCCACGCGCCTTCGGTGTACACCTCGGGCGCACCGAGGACTCGGACGCCCACCTCCATGGTCGACCCCAGCGTACGCGATGGGTGCTCCTGGCGTGATCGCCGTGAACCGGCGACCGCTGGCGGGGCGCGAGGCGCCGATGGGGTCGCCCGGAACGGTCGCACGGGAACTCGCGCCCGCCGGGGATGGGACCGGCGGGCGCGAGGCGAAGTGGCGGAGGATGGCCGTGCGACGGCCACCGTGGCGCGAGACGTGGGCTCAGGGGGTCAGTTTGTGCGCCCCGACGCCCGGCGTGACGTCCGCGACGTGCGTACCGCCTGGGGCCTGCGTCGAGGCGACCGCCTCGCACACGATCGCATCTGCGTCGGCCAGGGCGAGCAGCGGGCCCTCGGCCGTCCAGTGGAACGTCTGGCCACCGGTGGCCACCGTGACGGCGCAGTCGGACCCGGCCGCGCAGGCCTCGAGCGCCTGCATCAGGTCGATCCAGGCCGCCGCCTCGGTCGGCGCGGTGCCGCCACCGCCGTTCCCCATGTCGAAGTATGCGCCCACGTAATTGGCGGCCACCGTCACGGTGGCGAGCGCGAGGACCAGCACGAGCAACGACGTACCGAGGGTCGAGCGAAGTGGGTGACGTGTCATGTCGCGACCTCCGCCGCGAGGCTAGGAAACGGGGCGTGAGGTCAGCGTGAGGTGGGGGGACGAAAGACCCTGGCGCGCCGCCCGCGAGGCCCGGCACGGACGGTCTCACGACGCGTCGCGCCCGCCGGCGAGAGGCCGGCGGGCGCGACGGCGAACGAGACGGGTGGGCGGCAACGGCTGCAGCCGCGTCGGACGGTCAGGGCACCAACTTGTGGGCCGGCACGCCGGGGGCCACGTACGAGGCGCCGCCACCACCGCCGCCGGAGTCCTCTGCCGGCTCGTCCACCTCATCCACGATCGCGTCCGCGTCGGTCAGGGCGAGGAGCGGGCCGTAGGCCGTCCAGTAGAACGTCCGCTCGCCGCGGGCGACGGTGATGGTGCAGTCGTGCCCAACCGCGCAGGCCTCGAGGACGCCCATCAGATCGGACCAACCGGGTACCTGCACCACCGCGGCACCACTTCCATTCCCCAGGTCGAAGTAGGCACCCGGGTAATCGGCGGCCACCGTCATGTTGGCGAGGGCGAGAATCGCTACGAAGAACGCCGTGCCGAGAGTCGAGTGAAGCGGGTGACGTGTCATGTCGGAACCTCCACCACGAGGTTAGGGAACGGGGAGTGAAGCCAGCGTGAAGCGTGCGTGAAAGGGCGGGACGAAAGGCCCTGGCGCGCTCCCCCGCTAGGCCGAGCTGGATCGCCCCCCACCCAAGAGCCCCTCGATGCGCTCCAGGAGTACGTCGTCGTCTTGCTCCGCCACCGGCGCCTCCGGCGGCCACGCCAGGCCGAGCCTCGACGCCAGGGGCCGAGCGTCCGCCAGGACGGCATGCTCCACGGCCGGGCGCACGGCGGCGGCGGCCAGCAGGCGAACGGCCTCCTCGCTGGCGCCCCACGCCTCGCCCAGGTGGGCGGCGGCCAGCGCGGCGTGCGCCACGAACCGTGGCGCGTGGAGCGCCCGCGCCACGCGCACGCCCTCGGCCAGCGCCTCCCGGGCTGGCCCCAGCTCGCCGAACCTGACGAGGGCGTCCGCCAACACCAGGTTCGCGTACGCGCTCATGGGGTCGTCCGGCGACCTGGACGCCCTCAGCAGCGAACGCGCCTGGGCGGCGACCTCGTCCGGCGTCCCGAAGCGGACCAGGTACGCGCAGCGGAGGCCCTCTACCCACATGCGCGACGCTCCCAGCTTGCGCATCACGGCGTCGAGACGATCGACGGCGCAGGCGGCCGCCTCGCGGGGCCCCTCGAGGATCGCCAGCCACGCGCCGACGGTGGTCGGCTGGTCGCTGAAGCCGGCCACCTCGAACGCCGCCCGCACGACCGCGACGTGTCGCCGCGCGGCATCGAGGTCGCCCCGCAGCAGCGGGGCCACGGCCGGGGTCTGGTGCGTCTTCGCCAACCTCAAGGGATCCCCGAGCGCACGGAAGACCTCCTGCGTCTCTCGCAGGAGCGGGCCCGCCTCGTCGTGCCGTCCGCAGAAGGCGAGCCGAAGGGCGCGCTCGCCGAGCATCAACCCCAGCCCGACGCGGTCGCCGGCACGCTCGAAGGCGGCGCGCGCACACGCCAGCCGCTCGTCGACGCGCACCGTTGGCTGCAGCGTGCAGAGCCAGGCCATGGCCAGCGCGAACGCGCGGTCGTCCCCAGCCCGCCGGGCGAGGGCGAGCGCCCGCAGCGCGCCACCCGCGAAGTGGCTGCCTCGCATGACGGCCGCCGTACCGATCGAAGCCCGCGCCAGGGCGACGTCGCGGTCAAGCGGCTCGCCCCGGGGTCCGCGGCGCGGTCCGCGGCGCTGCGACGCCGCGGCCGGCGCCGCTCGCCGGAGCGCGACGACGGTCTCCTCGGCCAGACCCTGGGCTTCGAGCGCGCGGCCCGCATCGGCCATCGCCCGCCACAACCCGATGCCCATCTCGCCGACCGCGTCCCACGCGCCCCGGGCCACCGCCCAACGTCCTGCCCCCAGCGCCTGCTCCAGGTCGTGCGGATGCCACCGCAGCCAGCGCCCGGTGTCCGGGTCGATCTCGCGTGCGGCACGCGCTCGCCAGATCGCCAGGGCGGCCCCCCAGGCGCCGTCGACCAGTGCGGCCTGGCCGGCCGACCGCTCCCGGCCGAACCGTCCCAGCAGCGCGTGTATCTCGAGCCGATCGCCGCGGTGCCCCAGCACCCCGTGGTCCAGCAGCCGACGCAACGCTCGCCAACCGCCGCCGGAGACCTCCGCAGCGACCGCCCGGTCGAGGCTGCCCGGCATGATCGCCAGGCGCGCCCAGGCGTCTCGGTCACCCGGAGACGCCAGCCGCCATGTCTCCTCGATGACGGCGCGGACATCGCACCGCCGCGGCGAGCGGTCCACCTCATCGCTGCTCAACGGCACCCAGGACGAGTGCAACTGGCCCTCCAAGCCCGCGAGCCCGAGCGCGCCCACGCTCCCTGCCGCGAGTTCGAGCGCCAGCGGGTGACCGCCGAGGAGCCGCGCGACCCGCTCGACCGCGGCGGCATCGAGCGCGCGGGCCGCCGCGGGCGGCAGCCGCCACGAGGCAGCGCGGTGGAAGAGGCGGCCGGCGGGGCTCGTGGCGCGACCGTCGGTCGCGAGCGGCCCGACCTCCACGACCACCTCGGTCGACAGCCCCAGCCGCCGCCGCGAGGTGACCAGCAGGGTCGGGCCCGTCGTCTCGCGCACCAGCGCGTCGACCGTCCTGACCTGGTCGAGATGCGTCTCGAAGCCGTCGAGCAGCAGCAGGGCGCGTCGGCCGTCGAGGGCGGCCGTCAACTGCGGCTGAACGGCCTGCCGGGGCTCGAGACGAAGGCCGGCGGCACGCGCAGCGGCGACGGCCACGGCGTCCGGCCCCGCCTGACCCTCGAGGGCCGCCACGAAGACGCCACCGGGGAACGCCTCTGGCAACTCAGCCAGGGCGGCGGCCGCGAGCGTCGTCTTCCCGATGCCGCCAGGTCCGAGAAGCGTGAGCAGGCGGACGTCCCGCGAGCGAAGCCGCTCGCAGAGTTCGGCGATCGCCTCGCCGCGCCCGATCACGGCATCGCGCCGCCCCACGCGCGGGACGAGCGTCGCCAGTGGCGTCATGGCCGCGGCGTTGGGCGGATCCGCCACGGTCGGCGCGCGTGGGGCGCTCATGGACTCGCCGATCGCGGCGGCCACCGACTCCGCCGCGTCGGGCGCCCCGAGCGCGCCCGCGCACCCGCGCAGCCTTTGGTGCAGGGCTACCGTGGCAGGCTCGGGCGCCATCCCCAGCTCGGCGGCCAGCCGCTTCGCGAGCGCCGTGAACCGAACGGTCGCGCCGCGCAGATCGCCCATGCCAGCGGCCACCCGCATGGCATCGCACGTCGCCTGCTCGTCGAGCGGGTCGGCCCGCACCAGCAGGTCCGCCAGGTGCAGGGCCTCGTCGTGGAGCCCGGCGTTCGCGGCCTCGCGGAAAACGGCCCGGCAGGCGCGCCGCCAATCGGCGGCCAGCGCCGACCGTTCGGACGCCAACCACGCGCCGAACTCGTCCGCGTCGTCGATCTCGAACCCCTCCAAGAGGGGCCCTCGGTGGCACCTCAGTGCGTCCGCCCAACGACGCTCGGCAACGGCGGACCGGAACGCGGCGAGGTCGCTCCCGACGGTCAACCAGACCGCGCCGCGGTCCCGCCCGAGCAGCCCACCGATCGGTTCACGCCTCAGGCTTCCGAGCACCTGCCGGACGTCGGCGAAGGCGTGCTCCGCGTCCGCATCGGGCCACAGCAGCGCCGCCAGTTCCGCGCGGCGCACGGGCGCACCTCGGTACGCGAGGTAGGCGAACAGCGCGTGGGCCTTCGTCGGCCTCAGTGGCACCCAGGCGTCGTCGACGCGCACCGCAGGCGGCCCGAGCAGACGCACGCCCGCGTCCATGGTCGCCCCCACGGTACGCCATCCACCGTACGGGGTCGGCGCGCTCCACCCGGCCCCTGGACGTCATCGCGCGCGGTGAAACCACCGCGCGCGACGGAGGTGGTGCCAGCCACTGGGGCCGGCAGTCAAGGGATGAAGTACGGCTCGCCGCAGCACGGGATGCGGATCACGACCTGTGCGCAGGGCTCGTCGACCACGGGCCGCGCACCGTTCGTGCGAACCCATCCGCCCCCACAACCCGCGCAGATGATGCAAGGTCCCGCCCAAGCGCTGGCCGTCACGAGCATCAGAACCACCACGAGCCACCGGGTCAAGCGTCGCACGTTGCGTGCCATCTTCCTCACCTCCACCGCGAGGTTAGGGGTGGGGCCGTAGAACCAGCGTGAAGCCAACGTGACACCGGTGCGCGGCAGCCGCGACCGACCTCACTGCGCGAGCCACGCCTCCACCTCGGACAGGAGGTCCGCCGCCGGGACCGCGGCGGGCGCGGGCGGCGCCACCGGCGAAAACGCCTCGCGACCCACCGCCGCCCACACCGCCTCGGCGCCGGCCCTCGCCTCGAACTCGAGTGCCGGGTGCCGCAGGGCCGCGTCGGCCATGCGGCCGGCGAACGCCGTCTGCCCGCGGGCCAGCGCGACGACCGCGGCGGTGGCGGCGATGCGCGCGACCACGCGGGGGACGTCCCACGGCAGGGCCAAGCGCACCGCGTCCCGCAGGTGATCGAGACCGAGCTCGGGCTCGTCGGCCCGGGCGTGCGCCGTGGCGACGGCCAGGTGCGCGAGCATGCGGATGATGGTCCTGCCGCCCACGGTCTCCGGGTCGCGAAGCAGCCGGTCGGCGGACTCGAGCACCCCGGGCGGTGAACCGAAGCGTGTCTGGTCCGCCAGCCGCAGGACGAGTTCCTCGTAGCTGGCCCCTTCCGCGTCCGACGCGATGCGCGCGAACGCCGCGAGCCTGCAGGCCGCCTCCTCGCGGTCGCCCGCGGCCCGCGCCAGGGCCGCCTCGACCGCGAGCGTCTTCGGGGTCGATGCCTCGTGATCGGCGTCCTCACCGCCCGCCAGGAGCGCGCGCACCTGGTCCAGCCGAGCGCGGCCGGCGGCCAGGTCGCCGCGGTACGCATCGATGCGCGCGAGGCCGAGGAGCACGAAGGCGAGGCCATCGAGGTCGGCGAGCCGCTCGTGACGCCGCCACGCCTCCTCCAGGAGCCCCACCGCGTGATCCAGTTGACCCGCCAGGATGGACAGGTGGCCCTGATGCCCCAGCATGAGCGCGTGCCCGACCTCGTCGCCGGCCCGCTCGAACGCCGCCCGCGCCTCCCGCAGGTGCGTCTCCCGCTGAGGGCCGAAGTCGCCCCGCGCCAACCTGGCGTGCGCCTGGCCCCTGGCCAGGTCGTCACCTCGCGCGTCTGCCAGCGCGAGCGCCCTTGCGGCGTTCGCCTGCTTCGCCCAGGTCGTGCGGCCGTCGAGGGGCCACAGGCGCGCGAGCGCGACGTCCCGCGCCCGGCCGCCGGGCGCGGCGACGAGTCGGTCCACCGCCTCCCGCCGCAACTCGGCGGTCAGAGGCCAGCGCATGCGCTGGTCGAGGGCCCGCATCAGGCCGACGGCCATGTCGGCCACCGTCGGCCAGTCCCGTTCCGTGCACGCCCGGCGCCACACGCCGACCGCCTGATCGAGGTCGTCGGGGTGCACGACCACACGGCGCCCGGTGCGCGGGTTCACCTCCCGCGCGATGCGGGTGCGCCAGATGGCGCGGGTGGCCCGCCAGGCCTCGTCGCCCTCGTCACCCGCCGCTGCCTGCTCGCGACCGAAGCGCGCGAGCAACGGGTGCAACTCGAGCCGCGCGTCCCGGTGGCGCAGGACCGCACGGTCGAGCAGCCGACGCAGGACCTGCCAGCCGCAGCCACCGACCTCGGCGGCGACGGCGGCATCGATGCTTCCCGGCATGGCGGCCAGGCGCACCCAGGCGCTACGCGCTGCCGGGTCGAGCTGCTGCCAGACCTCCTCGATCACCGCGCGCACGTCGCGCCGGCGCGGTGACCGATCGACGTCGTCGCTGCTCAGCGACAGCCACGAGGTGCCCAGCTGCTCCTCGAGCAGATCGACGCCGAGCACGTCGACCCACGAGGCCGCCAACTCGATCGCCAGCGGATGCCCGCCCAGCGCCTCGACGATGCGCTCGACGCGGTCGAGCTCGAACCCGCGGACGGTGGCGAGCGGGAGGCGCCCGGCAGCGGCGCGCAGGAAGAGCTGCGCGGCCGGGCTCACGGCCGGTGGGCCGACCGCAGGGCCCGCCGGCCGCCGCCCGCGGGTCGCGAGCGGATCGACCTCGACGACCACCTCCGCCGAGTGCCGCAACCGCACGCGCGAGGTGACCACGAGCTGGAGGCCACGCGTGCCCCGCAACAGCGCGTCCACGCACGGCAGCTGCCCGACGAAGGCCTCGAAACCGTCGAGGACCACCAGCATACGGCGTGCCTGCAGGGCGCGGACGAGTTGCCGCCCCACCGGCGCGCGCGGCCCGACGCGCACGTCGGTCGCGTGGGCCACGGCGACCCCCACCGCGTCCGCACCCTCGGCGCCCTCGAGGGGCACCAGGACGGCCCCATCGGGAAACGCCGATCGGAGCTCGGCCACCAGCGCCGACGCGAGCGCGGTCTTGCCGATGCCACCCGGCCCCAGCAGCGTGATCAACCTCGACTCGCGCTGCCGCAGTCGCTCGATCAGATCCGCCAGGGCCTGCTCTCGCCCGACGAGCCCACGCCGCTCGCCGACGATCCGCGGGCGAACCGAAGCGAGCCGGAACGAAACCGCCGCCTGCGGCCCGGGCGTGGGCCGGGCGACGAGGCGTTCGAACAGCGCCCGCGTCGCCACCTCGGGTTCGACGCCGCACTCGCGGCGCAGCAGCGACGCCAGCTCCCGGTAGCGTCGCGTGACACCGAGAGGATCGCCGTCGGCGGCCGCGGCCTGCATCGCCTCGCGCACGGCCTGCTCGTCCAGCGGATCCGCCCGGATGAGCAGGTCGGCGTAGCGCAAGGCGTCGCCACGTCGGCCCTCGCTGGTCGCCTCCGCCAGCAGCGCACGGCACGCCCGCCGCCAGTCCTCGGCCACGGCGGCCCGCTCGCCTGCGAGCCAGGCGGAGAACTCGTCCGCGTCGTCGATCTCGAATCCCTCGAGCAGCGGTCCCCGATGCACCTCGAGCGCATCGCTCCAGCGCCGCTCGGCCACCGCCCGGCGGAAGCCGGCGACGTCGCAGTCGCAGGCCAACCACAGACCCATGCGATCGCGAGCCAACAGGCCGCCGAAGGCGCCGCGGCTCAAGCGCTGCAGCGCCTGGCGGAGGCTGGCGTACGCGTGTTCGTCGTCGAGGCTGGGCCACAGGAGGTCCGCCAGCTCGGCACGACGCACGAACCCACCGCTCGCCGCGACGTACACCAGCGCGGCATGTGGCCTCGTGGGCCCGAGCGGCAACCAAGCGCTCCCGGCGCGCGCCTCTGGCGTGCCCAGCAGACGAACCCCCACGTCCATGGTCCCCTTAGCCTACGCGATGGAAGCTGATTAGGTGGCGAAACCGATGAAGGCGCCGGAGTGCACCCACCATGAACCGTGCGCCACGCAGCGCACCCGCGACGACCCGGTCAGCTGGATCGGTCGAGCCACGCCTCCACTTCGTCCAGCAGGTCGCTCGCCGAAGGGTGGTCGCCCTCGGTCGCACGATCGGGCGCCTCGGCGCCCAGCGTCGCCAAGACGGCCTCGGCCTCCGGCCGCACCTCGAACTCCAGCGCCGGATACCGCAGCGCGAGACCGGCCAGGCGGCCGGCGAACGCCCTCTGCCCGCGGGCGAGCGCGATGACCGCGGCGGCCGCGGTGATGCGCGCGGCCGCGCGGGGGACGGCCCACGGACGGGCCGACCGGACCGCGTCGCGCAGAGGATCGAGCGCGCGCTCGGGCTGCCCGAGCCGTGCGTGGGCCATGGCGACCATGATGTTGGCGTACATGCGGAGGATGGCCCCCCGGTCGCTGGCCTCCGGCTTGCGGAGCAAGCGATGGGCGGCCTCGAGCGCCTCGGTCGGCGACCCGAAGCGCGTGTGGTGGGCAGCACGCAGGAGGCCCGCCGTGTCCTCCTGCCCCGTGATCTCCGTCATGGTTCGGGCGTACTCCTCGAGCTTCCGGGCCGATGCCTCGCGGTCGCCGGCCGCCCGGGCCAGCGTCGCCTCGGCCGTGAGCACCTCCGGGGTCGGTACCAGTCGGCCGGGATCCCTTCCGCTCGCCAGCAGACCACGGGCTTGATCGACGCGGCGGCGCGCCGCGACGAAGTCGCCGAGGTGGGCCTCGCGTTTCGCCAGCTCGAGCTCGAGGTTGGCCAGGCCGTCGAGGTCGCCGAGCCGCTCGAGCCGCCGTCGCGCCTCCTCCAGGAGCTCCGCCCCGCGATCCCACTGCCCCGCAAAGATGGACAGCCCGCCCTGATTCCCCAGCATGCGGGCGTAACCGATGTCATCGCCGGCGCGCTCGAACGCCTCGCGCGCCGCGCGCACGTGCGCCTCCCGCTCCGCGGTGAACGCCGCGAGTGCGAGTGCGTCGTACGCCAGGGCTCGGGCCAGGTCGTCCCCGCGTGCGTTCGCCAACACGAGTGCCCGGGGCGCGTCCATCGAGAGTTCCTGGAGCGTGCGGGCCGCGAGCGGCCACAGGCGGGCCAGCGCCACGTCCCGCGACCGGCCGGCCGCCGCGGCGACGAGGCGATCGACCGCTTCCCGACCGAGCTCGACGGACTGTACCCAACGCATGTGGTGATCGAGGGCCCGCATCAGGCCCACGGCCATC